>SLRE01000242.1 GCA_007131125.1 Bacteroidales bacterium
CATCAAAACCTCGAAGATATCGGCATGATGAAAATGCTGCCCAATATGACCGTGGTCGTGCCATGCGATTACAATCAAACCAAAGCTGCAACCATTGCCGTTGCCGACCACCACGGGCCGCTTTATTTGCGTTTTGGAAGACCTAAAGTTCCGAATTTTACCGACCCCAATCAGAAGTTTGAAATTGGCAAAGCCATTATTTTAAATGAAGGAAGCGATGTGTCCATATTTGCCACCGGCCATCTGGTTTGGGAAGCCCTGGAAGCTTGTAAAACCCTTTTTGAAAAAGGCATAAAAGCTGAAATAATAAATATCCACACTATTAAACCTTTGGACCTGGAAGCCGTCATACAATCAGTAAGAAAAACCGGCTGCGCAGTTACTGCCGAAGAACACCAGATTAATGGCGGTCTGGGTGAATCCATTGCCAGGGCATTGGTTACAAATCATCCTTCCCCGGTTGAAATGGTCGCTGTAAATGACCAGTTTGGTGAAAGCGGTAAACCCGATGAACTGATGAAAAAATATGGTTTAAGCGCGTCCAATATCGTAGAAGCAGCCCGGAAAGCAATTAACAGAAAATAGATACAATCCAGGGCCTGAATGACACATTACCCGGATGATGAGTTGCTGAAACAATATTTCACAGGTGACAATCCTGATTATGCTTTTAACCTGATAGTTAAAAAATACCAGGAGCAGGTTTACTGGCATGTCCGTCGCCTGTTGATAAGTCATGACGATACCAATGATGTGGTTCAGGAAGTCTTTATCAAAGTATGGAAAGCCCTGAAAAACTTCCGGGGCGAGTCGGGCTTGTTTACCTGGATATACCGCATAGCCACCAACGAGGCTTTGTCGTTCCTGAAAAAGAAAAAGACCCGTTTTTTCCTTCCCCTGATAGATGTGGAAAAGCAACTGGAAAATACCCTGGAATCCGATGTTTTCTTTGAGGGAGATGAAATGGAAAAATCCATTCAAAAAGCCATTCTTTCCTTGCCGGAAAAGCAAAGGGTGGTATTTAACCTGAGGTATTACGATGAGATGAAGTATGAAGAAATGGCTAAAATACTCAATACCTCCGAAGGGGCATTGAAAGCTTCTTACCATCATGCCGTCAGGAAAATCGAAAAATACATCAAGGAAGATTAAACCTTTTTACCCGATTGTTATCTAACTAAAAAACCGGCCATGAACAAAGACAACAAAGAAAATATTAAAAAGGAACTTTCCCAGATGGGCAGCAGCCTCCCGGGCAGGCCGAAAAAAGAGCCTTTTGGTGTGCCTGAAGGTTATTTTGACACCCTTCCCCATAAAATCCGGGAAGAAATCTCCGCAAGGCATCCGGCACCGGAAACTGCAACTGCTGCAGCTTCCCTGAAAAGGAGGCTTGTTACCGTTATGGCTTCCTTTGCAATTATTATAGCCCTGGCAATCAGCTTCATCGTTTTTGAAACAGGAACCCGAAACGGTTACCTTACAGGAACAGAAGAATACCTGGATGAAGAATATTTTGCCATGACCATGGATTTTGACCGGGGATTTTTCTATGACCTGGTTCTTGAATCCGAAATGGCTGAAGAAGAATTAACCTACGGACTTCACCCGGACACGGATTTTGACGATGATGGAGAATTGATTGAATCTTTACTTTTTGAAATGATGGATTATTACGAACTTTCTGCCGAAGACATTCTGCTGGCAGATGAAGAATTTGATTTTCCTTAAATAAAATCCTTTTTACTGGTGCTTTCTCCGAAAATTTCTCAAATTAGCAAAAACAAATCCCAAACAATGAATACATTATCCCGAAATAATAAAGTTTCCCTCAAAAGCCTGCTGCTGCTTTTTTTGGCAATAATGCTCAGCATTCCTGTTTTTTCCCAGCCGGGGCAGGGCAGAAGGCATCAGGAAAGAATGAGGGCGCTTGAATCCCGGCGTATCGCTTACATAACCGATTACATGGACCTGACCCCCGAAGAGGCCAAAAAGCTGTGGCCGATTTACAATGAATACAACAACAAGGTCAAAGATTTGAATGAAAGCTTGAGGGAAAAGCGGGAAGAAATGCCCGAAGCCTCAGAAATGACCGAAGAACAGGCTGCCCTGTTTGTTGAGAATGAGATACAGCGTTTCGAGAAAATGGCGGAAATAAAAAGGGAGTTTCACGAAAACCTAAAAGACGTGCTGCCTTTAAAAAAGGTTGCCCTGCTATATGAAGCCGAAAGGAGTTTTAACCGCATGATTTTCAGGGAAAGTCAGCAACGTGGCCGGGACAGGGACAGGCGCGACAGAAGATAAACCCCTGATTCAAAATCCTTAAATTACCTCAAGGGCTTTTTGGTTTATCCACCCCACATTGCCATTGGCAAGCTTTACCTGGTACCATTCTCCCAGATTATCGGTAATCCTTACATGGGTTCCTTCATGTATTACAAAAATATCGGTGCTTGTTTGGCCAGGAGCACTTTTGGCAGTAACCCTGGGAACAAAAACAATGGCTTCCTTTTCAACATAATGATGCCGGTACTGCCGGTTGGCTGCGAAAAAGCAAAGCCCTGTAGTCAGCAAAAAAACCAGGGATAGGGAAAATCCCAGTTTTTTTATACCTACCCTTCGGGAGAAAAAATACATGGACAAACTGCCCAGAAAAAGAAGCAGGAAGGCCAGGCCGATAACAGCCCATCCGTCAACCGCCTGAAGGTTAATAAAGTTCTTCCACCACCTTTCATAAAAAATCAGGGGCACGGGTTCAATGCGGTCAACAATTCTGCTGCGGGCCACTTCCAGGTTAAACCGTATGTTTTCGTCACTGGGGCTTAAGCGCAAAGCCCTTTTATAATTTAGTATGGCGGGGCCAAGACGGTTTTCTTTAAAATAGGCATTGCCCAGATTATGATAAAGTTCGGCGGCCTCTTTTTGGTTTTCAAGAACCTGCTCATACAGTTCAATGGCAAAGGAATATTCTCCGTTAATGTATGCTTCATTGGCCTGCTCTAACAGCTCCCGAAGGTTTTCTCCCTTAACAGGCAGCATAAAGAAAATCCCGATAAAAATCCCGGCCAGTCGTTTCATATTGATTTTAGCTGTCATTACTGTGATTGTCCTTTAAGGATCATTTGCGGTTTTTCCTGTTGCGCAGTTCTTTTTCAATGGTCACTATGGTGTTTAAGGCTTTCTGATAAGTTTCCTCCATGCGGGTTTCTGCACTGCCAGGGGCAAAGCGTGCATATTCGCATTCGTCAAGCGCTTTTAGGAATTCTTCGGCAAGTTCATCCCTTACCTCCTGCAATTTGAAAGCTGAGGCTACATTTTCTTTATTGAGGTTGGAAACCGGCATATTTAATTTATCAGAAATGTATCCCCATAATGCCCTGAATATCTCTTCATAAAACAAAGTTTCCTCTTTGCTTTTTAATAAAGTGCCTGCTTTTTTGAGCCTTTTTTTGGCCAGTTTCTGTGCCATTTTGTTTTTCATCAGCGCTGTATCGCTTTGCAAACGGATTTGCCTGCGCCACAGAATCATAAACGATGTAAACAAAACAAGGGGTAAAAGCAGAAGTACATAAAACAGGTTGCTTTTGTAAAACATAACCCCCATAGGCTGAAGGTCAAACGGGCGGGTAAAAATAAACCGTATATCCCTTGCCAGGTATTGCACATCTTCCTGGGTAACAGTCCCTGGAGCACCGGCAATGGAAGGAGTTTCCCCGCTAACCCGGAGAGTGAACGGACCGGCGTTCCTGCTGACGTAAGTTTGCTTGCCGGGGTCAAAATAACTCATGGTAATGGGCGGAATTTCAAACTCACCCCCGGTTCTCGGTATCACCAGAAAGTCAAAACTCCGGCTTCCGCTGATTCCTTCCCTTCCCGAGCGGATATTGTCCGAAACATTCGGGTCAAAAGCCTCAAGGTTTTGAGGCATCTGCACGCGGGGTTTTTCAAGCATGCGCATATTGCCTTTTCCCTGGATAGTAACCACCAGGTTTGCCGCGTCATTTACCGACAGCTCTGTGGGTTCCAGGGTAGCGGTCAGGTCAAAGTCGCCCACCATCCCCTGAA
>SLRE01000190.1 GCA_007131125.1 Bacteroidales bacterium
ATTATGAGTAAAGGAAAAGTATTGATGGGACTTATAGCCGGTTTTGCTGCCGGTACCCTGCTGGGGTCTTTGTTTGCACCCAAAAAGTCGAAAAAGAAAAAAGAAGAAAAAGAAAAAGAAAAGGAGTAAAAATCTTTTAGCCCGCCCCGGATTTTTTAATTAAAGCAATCGGAGGTTTTAACCACATAAACTAACCTGTTCCTACGGTTTTGCCTTTTCTGCCTTTCTCGGCATGACGTATCCGGTAAAATCCCGGGATTTCAAGGGCTGTACCCTGGGTACCCAGTAACCACCTGAATGTACGGTCTTCATAGCATTTTCTCCAGCGCTTTACAGGGCGATGGTAATACCTTACGTTTTCGCAATAACCCCCAAGACGGGCCGCATCTCCCCGGGCAATCTGAAACCCTCCGACGGCCCGGGTACGCTCTTCCTGTGTAAACCGCTCCGGGCTGATGTCCCTTACCATGCCCCTGACCTTATAGCTTTCAAACATGGGGTCGTCATTGGGCAAAAGCCCTGAAACCATATGGTAACGGGGATAAAACAGCAGTCCCTCCCGCTCCTTCAACTGCCTGCCAAGCTCATCAAGCGACTGCTCCCGAAACAATACATCGCAATCGGTAAAAAAAATCCAGTCGGCCTTGGTGTTTTTGGCCGACAGGTTGCGCCCAACCGCCCGCCTCAGCAAATAAGGCTTCGGCAAAGGCCAGAAATTCCAGCTAAGCCCGGGTACCTCTTTCTGCTGAAAATATTCCAGCACTTCTTTGGTTTGCTCATCCTCTTCTGCATAAAAAACCGTCATGATTACATCTACCTCCCGGGCTGGAAACAAAATCAGGGAACTTAGCTGATAGGAAAGAATATTGGCATACTTCCAGCAATGACTCACTATTTCAAGGGTGAGCCTGCCGTCGGTTTCCTTCTTTTGGGGAAGCCTGGAAAAATCCGGCCCAACCCAGCTGCGGGGAATATAACCGCTGGCCGCAAAACGGTAAAACCACTCCAGGGCCGAATCCACAGCAGGAGAAACCGGCTTCATCTCCTCCGGGCCGGGATGCGAAAAGTTTAATCCGGATTTGTTTTCCATATCTTACCGGCAAATGTAAAGATTTTATAAAAATCAGGAACACCCAATGAGTTATTGAACAGATTGTTCGTATCAATGTTGGTATTATTAAAGACAATATTAATACCGGCCCGCAAACCGGACAAATTTTAATACCGGATTTTGCTGCTGAAACTCCTCTGTGGAACTCTGTGTAAAAAAAGATTACACAGAGAGCCACAGAGTAAGCACAGAGGTACACAGAGAAAAACTTACATTAACCAAAGGTTGTCGCCGAAAAAGCTCCTCTGTGGAACTCTGTGAAACCTCTGTGGAACTCCGTGTTACAAAAATTAGGTCACCGAGACCCACAGAAAAAAGTTAATTTTGATGTATCACCGCAATGGCGGGAAAAACATCTGACAATATTAATCAAATAATAAACCGATGAAAAAAAACATTGCCGGCTTCCCGAAGCCTTTAAAATACGCTCTATCAACCCTTTGGGCGCTGTTGCTCTCCGTGGGCGCGTTGGCCCAAAGACCAACACATATTCCCGGTAATGGTGAGCCCGTCAACTTTTTCGATTCCCTCACCAACATTGTTTTATACATCATCATTCCATTGCTGGTGGTGGTGTTGTTTTTTTTATGGAGAAGAGACCTGAAAAAAAAGCAGGAAGAAAAAGAAAAGCAGCAGGAAAACAATTCACAATGAGCCTTGTTTAAAAATGATGTAAATCCTAAACCGTTCATACCCATAGGGGCTTTTTTGCAAATATCCTTATTGTTTTTTTCTGGAAACGCAAACCCCATCATCAGCCAATAAGCCTGGCCGGACGGATTTTTTTAAATGTAAAAAAATATTGTTATGGAAAAACATTATGTAAAAGTTAAGGAAATAGAGCACGTTACCCACGATACCCTGAGGGTAGTTACGGAAAAACCCGAAAATTATAATTTCGAACCGGGACAGGCCACCGAAATGGCCATCAACAAAAACGGCTGGCAAAAAGAAAGAAGGCCGTTTACCTTCACATCCCTGCCACAGCAAAACGACCTGGAGTTCGTCATCAAAACTTACCCCGAACACGACGGAGCAACCGACAAGCTGCTTGACGTAAAAACCGGAGATGAACTCATCGTGCACGAGGTTTTCGGAGCCATCACCTACAAAGGCGAAGGGGTGTTTATTGCCGGTGGTGCAGGGGTTACTCCCTTTATTGCCATTTTGCGAGACCTCAAAGAAAAAAACAAGCTGGGAAACAACAAACTGATATTTGCCAACAAAACCCAGAAGGACATCATCCTGAAAGAAGAGTTTGAAGAACTGCTTGGCGATAATTTCATCAACATACTGTCGGATGAAAAAACCGCAGAATTTGCCCATGGCATGCTAACCAAAGAATTTTTAAAAAAGCATATGGGCGACACCCGGCAGTATTTTTACCTCTGCGGTCCCCCTCCCATGATTGAGGCAGTGCAAAAAGACCTGCAAAACCTGGGCGTGGACCAGGACAGGATCATTACCGAAGAATTCTAATAAACCCGTTTCCCAAAACCCTTAATCCTGTAACCAAATGTTTACCAAGCTTGATAAAACCCAACATCCGCCAAAAGACAAGCCCCTGATGGCCTGGGACGGCAACTGCGGGTTTTGTCATTACTGGGTTATCCGCTGGAAAATCATCACGGGCGATAATGTCAGGTTTCAGCCATTTCAGGAAGTTTACCAGGACTTCCCGGATATTGACCTGAAGTACTTCCGGCAAGCCATCAGGATGATTGACACCGACGGGAAAATCTATACCGGCCCGGCAGCCGCATTTCGCTCCTTTCAATACGGAAATGGCAACAAATGGAAATGGGTCATGCCCCTTTACAACAAAATAGGGATATTCCGATGGGCAAGCGACCGTTTTTACAACTGGATCTCAAAGCACCGCCCCTTTATGTATAAGGTTACCGTATTCTTTTTCGGGAAAAATCCCGCCAAACCAAAACCTTACTGGGTTTACTATTCAGCAGGGCTGGCAGCCGTCCTTGCCGGTATCATCGTGCTTACCTGAGCAGGATGCCTTTAAATTTTTTCATTTTTTTACCCCTGAGGATTGACTGCCGGAAAGTAAATCATCAGGGGTTTTCTTTTTATCCATGGTTTTTAACGGCAGAACGGCTCAGCTTCAATTCACAAAAAAAATTATGTATTTTTACGCACGAAAAAACAAATCCCAAAACCCTTTTTTACTCATTATGAAATCCTTCCCTTTTTTATCGAAGTTCTTTATTCCCGTATTGTTTCTTGTAACTGCCTGTGCTGCTCCATCAGAGCATGCAGAAGAAGAGAAACAAGTACAACAGGATGCCCGCTCGGTTCACCGGCAGGTCCTGACCCTCGACAGCCATGTGGACACCCCACTGATGCTGCGCCGTGAGGAATTTGATATCAGCAAGCGCAATGACCCCCGCGAGGGAGGCGGCAAACTTGACTTCCCCCGTATGGTGGAAGGCGGACTGGATGCAGCCTTCTTTGCCGTTTTCCTGGGACAGGGCGCCCTTAATCCCGAAGCCTACGAGGAAGCCAAAAGACGGGCACTGGAAATCTTTGACCATATTCACCAGGCCATTGAGGAAAATCCCGATGTGGCCGGCCTCGCCCTTACTCCTGATGATGCCTACCGGCTGCGCGATGAAGATAAACGGGCCATCTACATTGGAGTGGAAAACGGCTATCCCATCGGAAAAGACCTGGAAAACCTGCATAGGTTCTACGACTTGGGAGCCCGATACCTTGGACTCTCCCACTCACGCAACAACCAGATCTGCGATGCTTCCACCGATGCAGCCGGCCCCCTGCACGGCGGCCTCTCCGATTTCGGAGTGGAAGTGGTTAAAGAACTCAACCGCATGGGCATGATGGTAGATGTCAGCCACATCTCTGATGAAGCTTTTTATGATGTGCTGGAAATCACCAGGGCGCCCATCATCGCCTCCCACTCCAACGTC
>SLRE01000126.1 GCA_007131125.1 Bacteroidales bacterium
AGGTTGGGAATTTGTGGATAGAGATATCAAACCGAAAAAGGCGCTGCCTTTGATCAGCGTATTAACCCTTGCGGCAACCGGTACTGAAATGAACTGCTTTGCAGTGGTGCAAAGCGATGCCGAAAGAAAAAAATCAGGCTACGGACACCCTCTGGTCTTTCCAAGGCACAGCTTTCTGGACCCGACATACACCCTGAGTGTTCCTGAAAATTACACCTCCTATGGCATCACCGACCTGGTGGCCCACTCCCTGGAGGCATGGTTTGGTGAAGGAGAAACCAGCCTTACCGACCGCTTTATTGTTTCCATAATACGGGAAGCCATGAAATACGGGCCAAAACTTATGGACGATCTGGAAAACTATGATTTGCGCGCCAGGATTATGTATGCAGCCACCATGGCACTCAACGGCCTTACCGTGCAAGGAAAAAAATACCAGGATTGGGGCGTCCATGCCATTGGCCACTGCATGAGCCTAAAGTGGGACATCCCCCATGGGGCTTCCCTTTCCATTGCCTATCCTGCCTGGCTGAAACTGCAAAAAGAACGCATCCCCAAAAGGATACAGGAACTGGGCCATGCCCTCTTCTCGGCCGACAGCATTGAAGATACCATTTACAAACTGGAATACTTTTTTAAACTAATCAAAAGCCCGGTTACCCTCGCTGAGTTGGATATAAAACCCGGCAAAGAAGAAAAGGATGACCTTTTACAGATCATGAAAATGAACAAGGTGGACGGATTGACGCACAAACTGAACGAGGAAGATTATTCATTCCTGATAGAGAAAATGGCAGGGTAATCCCATCGCCACACGAAAAAAGCCTGCCTGTATTTCTTTACAGGCGGGTTTTTTTATGAAAATACCGAAATAAACAGGGAGAGTGCAATCAGGAAATCCGTTCCCAGCACTACCATCACATTCATCCCAAGATAAGGGATCAGTTTAGGAATGTCGCCACCGTGGCGGATGGCACCAACAGCAGCCCTTATTCCCAAAGGAAAAGGCAGAAGTGCCAGTAACAGCCAGTTGCTGGTAATGCCCAGAATGGGAATGAGTGCCAGTATGACAAAGGTCAGGATCATACCTGCGGTGTAAATGTATGCAGACTTTCCGCGTCCAAAGCGGATCACCAGGTGATACCGGCCTCCTTCCTTATCGGCCTCCACATCAGGAAACTCATTGATCAGCAGCAATAGCGAGGTAAGGATACCCGGGGGAATGGAAATCAATATTAACTCCAGGGGCATGGCCTGGGAAAGTGACATTTCCGGGCTTGCAAAAAGTGCCACAAAGGAACCTATCACCACCAGGGTGCCAAGCGCCAGTCCTGCAATAAATTCTCCAAGCATATACCTTGCAAGAAAGCTGGTATAAAAAACGATGGCAATAGCACCTATCAAGGAAATTACCAGAATGCTCCAATGGGCCGTGAAGGTGAAGTAAACCCCCACCACCGCAGAAAATAAGAGGGTACCAATGGCTGCGGCAATCACCTGCCCGGGCTGCAAAAAGCCTTTGGCCAGCATTCCGCTTCCGCCGCTAAAGGGCGTCCGCTCTGTTTTAAAGTCAATTTTTGTCTGAAAATCGCTGTATTCATTGAAAAGATTCACCGAAATATGGGCCGAAAGGGCTCCCAGCATCACGAGTATGGCATCAAACCAGTTAAAGGATACACCTTCAGGAAGGTATTTAAATACCAGCCCCCACCCGATTAATACCAATAAAACCACCAACAGTAAAAAGTTTGCCCGGATCTGGGCCATCCAAATCTCCAATTGCGACTTCTCTTTCATGTTACCAGAAAATTAAATTAAAAAAGAACTGACCAAAAGTTTTTAAACAATTTAATGACATATGTTAAACCATAATCAACCAAAAAAGTTGATCTGTCCGTAAAAAAAACTGCCTTCACATCAAAATCCTGAAAAAACAAACAACATACTCTGTTTGTTATTAAAATTACGTTTTAATCTTTTTGAAAATGAAAATTTTATTAATCATACCGATGCTTTTTCTGGGCTTTTGCAATTTGGCCGGCCCCGAACAAGCCAACAAAGTAAATAATATGCAGGAAAATCAGCAAGAAAAACATAACACATCTGGATTGGAAACCGCTGTTTTTGGCGGAGGTTGTTTCTGGTGCACAGAAGCCATTTTTACCAGGATCCATGGTGTAAAAGACGTTACATCAGGCTATTCCGGAGGCAAGGTTTCAAATCCCTCCTACCGTGAAGTAACCACGGGACGTACCGGTCATGCCGAAGTGGTGCAGATTACTTACAATCCCTCGGAAATTTCGTACCTGCAGCTGCTGGAGGTATTTTTCAAAACCCATGACCCCACCACACTCAACCGACAGGGAGCGGATGTGGGTACACAGTACCGTTCGGTGATTTTTTACAAAGATCCAGGACAAAAAGAATCAGCAGAAAAAGTAAAAACCAAACTGGATGAAGCCGGCATATGGGATGATCCCATTGTAACGGAAATTTCTCCCCTTAAGGCCTTTTACAAAGCCGAACCCGAGCATCAGAATTATTTTGAAAGGAATCCCAACCAGGGCTATTGTCAGTTTGTTATTGTGCCAAAGCTGGACAAACTCGAAAAGTTATTTGGGGACATTTTAAAGGAATAAGGCAGGAAATACCCTGATACCTGCTGCCTTATCCTGTTTTTTTAATAATGGGTCAGTCCCATAATGTGCCTGTTAAGCCTTTCGCTACTGGACGAAAACCGGAAACCATCATTTACCATGAAGTAATTCTGTTTGTCCAGGGTATACGGATAGGCAAATTTGGCTAATTCCAGACGGTTTGATTCAAAAGAAAAGTGAGAAAGCAATTCCTTAACCTGCCATGACCTGACATAATTGGCGGCAATGGCTTGTTTGGCAATCTTTACCCTGTTGCTGTCAAAGCTGGTGTTGTCAAGGGTACTTTTAAGGTGGATAAAGGCTTCACGGCTCATGCCAACCGGCTGATAATAAGGGGGCAAAGGAGTGGGGTAAACGTCTACAGGTTTCCCGGGGTAGGAAGGCTGGGCATAATATGGCCTGCGCTCCACTTCACGGTAGCGCTGACGGCGGTCAATATATCCCTCCACATCAGCCCCGGCAGGAATGCGGATAAAGTCGGAAAAGATTTTTCTGGGATGCACGTATGTATATGAGTTGCCGGCCGGAATCCGCTCATACCGGATTATTTCCACATAATGCCTGCCGGGCCGTAAATTTGGAAAAGTGTATTCGTTGGTGTATTGATTGTATTCCTGGTCTCCGATGCGAATATTAAATACCCCATGGTCGTGAAGGTAAATGGTCAGCCGGGAAGGGTTGGGATGCTGAAAGGAAAAGGCTGAAAATACAAAGCTGAAGAAAAACAATGATAAAAAGATCCGTCTCATGGCACTGTCCTCCGAAATTTTAGTTACACCTCTTTCAGGAAGCCATACCAATTAACGTGCCATCCACAGGCGGTTTGGAGAACCCAGGGAAAAAAGAAAGTTTCAGTAATGCCCGGGTGTGCCGGAACCCGGTCTGCGGGTTGGCAACTCCAGCACCCAGGTAACCAGGGAAAGGATGATGCTGAACAGCAAGGCCCACCAAAAACCTGCCACCTCAAAACCACTTACTACCTCGGCGGCCAGCATAATAATAAATGCATTGATCACCAGCAGGAAAAGTCCAAGGCTCATCACGGTTACCGGAATGGTCAAAATGATCAGAAAAGGCTTTAATATCGCATTTAAAATGGCCAGCACAAAAGCCACCACCAGGGCGGTGGTAAAATCCGGAACATTTACTCCTCCTAAAAGGTAAGAAGTGATCACCACCGCAAAAGTAGATACCAATACTTTTATGAGAAAAAACATAGCTCAGGGTTTAAGGTTCGTAACCAATCAACATCAAAGTTATAAAATTGAATCCAAACCAAATAATTATGGTTTATCAGTGGCCGGGGTATCTTCCAGCATTCCTCTCAAATCATTCATAATGATGCCGGTGGCCCCTTTTTTCTCCTCAACGTA
>SLRE01000227.1 GCA_007131125.1 Bacteroidales bacterium
GCATATTGGATGGGGTTTAGCTTGTTAATTCTTTAATAGAAAACATTCCTGGAAAAATCTCCATGAAATGAGCCAGGAATAGCTGCCGGGCCAGAAGGGCCTTGTATTCCTTGCTGCCCCTTACATCGCTGATGGGTGAAATTTCTTCAGAGAGTATTCCGGTGGCTTCGCGGATGCTGCCTGCATTCAGGGGTTTTCCTTTTAAAAAGGCTGCTGTTTTCTTCAGGAAGAGCGGAACCGGGGCTACCCCTCCGGCTGCCATGCTGCAATGGCTTATGGTGCCGTTTTCGGTCTGGATAAAACAGGAGCTGTTTACACTGGCAATATCCAGATGCGTGCGCTTGCTCACCTTTTCAAAATTAAACCCAAAAGGTTTCTGGGGAATCGGAAAAGCAATGCTTTCTATATATTCCCCGGGTTTGAGGTCATATTTCTTGTAATCATGGAAAAACTCCTCAAGGGGCAGGGTGCGGTTACCTTTTTCGCGCCTGATATGTAAAACAGACCCCAGCGCCATGAAGAAAATGGTAAGGTCTGCGATTGGTGAAGCATTTACGATGTTTCCCCCAATGGTGCCCATGTTGCGTATGGGGTCGGAGGATATCAGCCGGAAGTGCTTTTTGATATCCGGAAAATATTGCTCAAGGATGTGTGAGTGCATGATATCGTTTGCAGTGGCTGCAGCCCCTACCAAGACCTGCCCGTCTTTTTCGGCAATACCTTTGAGGTCATCCCGGTCAAAGAAAAGGTCCAACCCGGTTTCGGCAATCTGGTCGGGTTGCTGCACCAGCAGGTCGGTGCCTCCGCCCATAATCATTTTTCCCTGGATTTGACCAGCTTGTTCATCCTTCAGACCTCTCAACCGCTGGTGTATCCCGGAAAAATATTCAGGAAGAAACTGCTTGTCAACCAGCCATCCAATGGGATTTTCAGGGTTTTTATCCTTTAAGAGGTTGGAAATGCTGATGGCCGCCCTTTCAATGGATTTGTAGCCGGTGCAGCGGCATATGTTGCCGTTTACCGAATCAATGGCTGCTTCAGGTGTTGAAATTTCAGGCTGAAGGGTATGGTTGGTAAGGGATACCACAAAACCCGGGGTACAAATGCCGCATTGTGTCCCTCCATGGTCAACCATGGCCTGCTGAACCGGCGAAAGCTTTTCCATGTTCAGGCCTTCCACGGTTACAATGTGCTTTCCACGGGCATTGCCTATGGGGGTGAGGCAGGAAACGATGCTGCGGTAAATGATTTTATCTCCTTCCAGGCGCCCCTCCAATACGGTGCAGGCCCCGCAATCTCCTTCCCGGCAACCTATCTTTGTGCCGGGAAGGTCTTTTTCATAACGGATAAAATCCAGCAGGGTTTCACCCTCCCTGGCCTGCGAACTTACCGTCTTTTCGTTTAAAATGAATGTTGTCATGCCAAAAAACAAATAGGTTCCTAAACAGAACTTACAACTTCAACGGCCATGCCAGGCCATTGTTTACCTGAAATTATTCAGCTAATTTAATGTTTTTGGGAAATCTTTTTTAGCCTCTTACCAATTTACCTGTCAGTGGCAACCGGCAGGCTCATTTACCGGGGTTTTCAGCCTGGCCCGGGGGAGGAAGGAAAAGCCGGTGTGTAATCCATTTTCTTTTATGAAGCCAAAATAGGATGCTGGTTTTGATAACGCCTGCACCATAACTGATACTTCCTGAAAAGTTTATGCTGGAAGCTTCCGGGAAATAACGGGTGGGACAGGTAATCTCGCCCACCTCATACCCGGCCATAAATATCTGGCACAACACCTGGTTGTCAAAGACAAAATCGTCGGAGTTTTCCCGGTAGTTGATATTTAGAAGCACCTCCCTCGAAAATGCCCGGTAGCCGGAGTGGTATTCGGAAAGTTTTTGCCCGATGGCCAGGTTCTGAAAAAGGGTAAGGATGCGATTGGCAATGTATTTATACCTAGGCATACCGCCTTTTATGGCCCCTTTCCCAAGGATACGCGAGCCCATTACCACAGGGTAAATGCCTTCAGAAATAACCTGCACCATGGCCGGTATCAGCTTTGGATTGTATTGGTAGTCAGGATGGAGCATTACCACAATATCCGCTCCCATTTTCAGGGCCAGGTCATAACAGGTTTTCTGGTTGGCACCGTACCCCTGGTTGCTTGGATGCCTGATAGTATTTTTTATGCCAAGCTGGCGGGCCAATTCCAGGGTGTGGTCGCTGCTGAAATCATCTACCAACAGCACTTCATCCACCAGGGGAAACGGAATATCGGCATAGGTGTTTTTCAGTGTTTTGGCTGCATTGAAGGCCGGCATCACCACCACTATTTTTTTGCCATTTACCATGTGCTGTATTTTTTTGACACGCAGGATATCAGGCAATAATACAATAAAATTTTCAATACAGTTATTTCCCTTTAAGTCCCAGCCGGGTTATTATTTTTATCAGGCTTTAGCAAAAAAAGAAAAATTTTTCTGGCTCTGAGGACAATGGTATTTTTGCGGTCAAATATTTTGTTAAATTTACCATATTTTCAAAGCATATATTTATATCAAATATTTTATAAGACATGAACAGATCCGTAATTCTCCTCCTGGTTTTCTCCGGTCTTTTATCAGTTGTTTGCCCGCTTCATTCGGCTGCAGAAGAAACCCGTCACCTCAACCTGGAAGAGGTTGTGTCCTTTGCAAGGGAGCAATCTCCCGATGCTCTGGTGGCAAGGCATCGTTACCGGGGAAGTTATTGGCAGCACCGGAGTTTTCGGGCAGGTTACCTTCCCCATCTGACCTTTGATGCCACCATCCCCAACCTGAACCGCTCCATTTCGCCGGTGACTTTGCAGGATGGTAGCGATATTTTTGTCAGGAGAAGCCTGGCCACTTCCTCCGGTAATCTATCCCTGAGCCAAACGGTTGGGCCTACCGGGGGACAGCTTTTTGTTACTTCCGGTTTGCAGCGCATTGACCTGATCAGGGATGATGATACCGAGGTTTCCTACCTTGCTACCCCGGTGAATATTGGTTTTAGTCAACCCCTTTTTTCTTTTAACCCCTACCGGTGGGAAAGAAAGGTAGAGCCACTTCGTTACCAGGAAGCCCGCCGGAAATTTGTTGAAGACATGGAATCCATATCCATCAGGGCTACCAACCTGTTTTTTGACCTGCTGCTGGCCCAGATTAATATGGAAATCAATCAGATAAACCTGGAAAGCAATGATACTCTTTACCAGATTGCCAAAGGGCGGCATTCTTTAGGACGTATTGCCGAAAATGAATTGCTGCAGATGGAGCTGAACGTGCTGAACTCCGAAGCTTTGCTTGAGCAATCACGCATTGATTATGAAGCAGCCCTGTTTCGCTTCCGTTCGTTTCTTGGTTTTGATGATGCCACCCCCCTGGAATTGGTCCCTCCCGAAGAGGTTTATGATTTAAGGGTTGATGTGAGTGCCGCCCTTGCCGAAGCCCGGCGAAACCGCCCCGATGTGTTGTCGCGCGAACGGGAACTCATTGAAGCCGAAAGGGAAGTGAACCGCACCCGGTCTGAAAGCAGGTTCAATGCCAGCCTTTACGCTGTTTATGGTCTTACCCAGACTGCCGATGAGTTTGGAGATGCCTATCGCAACCCCCTTGATCAGCAACAGCTGATCGTTGGAGTGCAGATCCCCATTTTAGACTGGGGAGTTGCCAGGGGAAAAGTGAGGATGGCCGAATCTAACCGCGAACTGGTGCAAACCACCGTCAACCAGGCAAAAATCGATTTCGAGCAGGAGGTTTTCCTGAAAGTGATGGAGTTCAATATGCTGGAAGACCAGCTTGAAATTGCCAGGAAAGCCGATGTGATTGCCGAAAAACGGTATGAAGTTACAAGGCAAAGGTTTATGATAGGAAGGATAGACATTATTGAACTCAACCTTGCCCTGGAAGAAAAAGACCGCTCCAAACAAAGGTACCTCAGTGCCCTGAGAAATTACTGGAGAGGTTTCTACGAAATCAGGCGTTTGACCCATTATGACTTTTTAAATGACAGGC
>SLRE01000007.1 GCA_007131125.1 Bacteroidales bacterium
CGCGGCAACGGTTGGAACCCGGTGCAAAGTGCAGCCTCGACCCGGTCCCGCTGCTCACCCCGAAGGAGGTCGACGACGCGATCCAGCGCTCCGATGCGTAGCGACCACCGGAGGGCTGACCCGGCGGACGAGCCTCGACCGGTCGACGGAGTCCCCGGGATCTGCGCTCTCCGCCCTGCTCAGGGAGGATCCGCCACGACGCGTCGTCCCATTCGAGGCTCGAACCTCGCCCGTTACGGCTCGGGGATGATCAGCAGCGCACGCTGGTTCCCGCTGCCGTCGACGGCGACGGCGATCATGTGGCCGTTGTCGTTGATGCCGGTCACCGCGGTGACGGTCAAGCCTGCGTCCGGTGGCAGGTGGTCGTTGACGTCGACGATGGTGTCGTCCTGCCAGACGAACCCACGGATGCCATCCGCTGCGGTCATCGCCGCGCCGACGATCTGTCCGTGTGCGTTCAGGGCCAGCGCCCGGCTCTCTGCGCCCCCGAGTGAACCGAGATCGGTCATGTCGTCGTCGAACCAGAGGAAGGCCCGCCAGACCCCTGCTTCGTTCTGGGCCGCGCCAATGACGCGGCCGCCCAACCCGGCGCCCAGCGCCACCGAACCCGCACCACCAAGGGTGCCGAGCTCGATGACCTCGCCGTCGTGATACGCGAAAGCCAGGCGGGGGAAGACGGCCACTGTTCGGGTGTCCTGATAGAACCCGACGATCCAGCCGTCATCGCTCACGCCGTTGGCGATGCTGGTGAAGTCCGTCGACAGGCCGAGGTCAAGGCGCTGTAGGACATCGTCGTCCCACACGGCGGCCTGCGGCGCCAGGAAGCCCTCGAACCGGGCGCTCCCGACGACCCGGCCTGCGTCGTCGATGCCCATGGCCATCGTGCTGCCACCGAAGGGGTTCGGCAGCAGTCGGAAGCCGCCGGCTTCGTCCCAGATGAAGGCGTCGCTGTCGTCCTCCCGGAGCACCGCGCCAACGACCTGCGGGTGGTCGTTCAGGTCGGTGGCGACGGTCTGCCCGCCGGCTAGCTCGGTGAGATCGATCAGCCGGCCGTCACGGAACTCGAGGTGTGCCCGCAGCTCGTCGAGCACCGTGCGCGTGGTGCCGATGCTGTCACGCAGTCGGTTCACGCGCGGGAGCGCCAGTTCGATCTCGATGGTTCCCGGCGGGTCGAGGAGCGGTACGTCCCGCAGACCAGCCGCAACGGTGACCGTCACCGTGGCAGAGTCCCGGTAACCCAGGTCGTTCTCGATGGTGTAGTCGAAGGTGTCGGTTCCGGTGAAGCCACCGGTCGCAACATAGTGCACGCGGTCGTCGGGCAGCCGTTGGACCGTGCCGTGGAGGGGATCGCCCAGCTCCACGATGGTCAGGTCGCTTCCCAGCGGATCCGAGTCGTTGGCCAGCACGTCGATGGTGACCGAGCTCGACCAGGGCAGCACCGCCGCCTCGTCGTCGTTGGCGGTCGGTACGGGCAGCAGCTCCTGATCACCGAACGTGAGGGTGTAGGGCGCCTCGTCGCCGCCCGGCTCCTCGACGTTGGTGTTGGAGATGAGCGCGTAGAGGAACACGCGCTGGCCGAACACCTCGACGCTGTGCGCTCCAGCCTCGGGCAGTTCCCAACACTCCCCGGTGGCGGCGCCGTACACAGGGTAGAACTTCGCTCGCATGCGAGGGTCGTCGGACGCGAACGTCACCGTGGCGCGGTACGGCTGCGCACCCGATGGGAACTCCAGCCTGACGACCTCGGCGGTCAGACCTTCGAGCGCACGTTCCACCACCGTGCCGGCAACGAAGCGCTCGTTCGGGATCGTGATCCGGTCCCCGTAGTCGCCCAGGAGGCAGGGCTCGGTCGAGAAGCTGTCGCTGTTGACGTACGTCACGCTCTGGTCGATCTTCGCTTCGAAGATCATGTCCTTCACCCAGGCCCAGTACGCCTCGCCGAGGTCGGCATAGGGCGTGTGATCACGGACGAACTGCTCCAGGTGCCGCTGCCGCAGCCCGATGTCGAACAGGTCCCCCAGATGACGGAACTCGAGGTTGCTGCTGTGGAAGAGATGGTGGAAGAAGAACTCACCGGCGTACGGCCTGAACTCGAACAGGTGCTCGGTGACGGGCGGAGGGCGCTCGAAGCCGCTCAGCCCGAGTGGGTCGGTATGGTCCTGGGCCAGTTGTGCCGTGGCCTCGGCGATCAGCTCGTAACCGCTGAACGGGGAGTAGAACGGGTACCACCACTGCATGGCGTGGAACAGTTCGTGCCGCGTGGTCTCGGCAACGTGGGTGGCATGCTCGCAGGTCCAGGCTCGACGGCCATACCGGACGTAGCGGCCGTGGACGTTGGCCGGGCACGGATTGCTGTCCATGGCGATCTGGTAGGTGGCAGGCAGCGTCGCCTGATCGCTGTAGACGTAGTAGACGTAGGTGGTTCCTCGCCGCAGCTTGTCGGTGGTCTTGAGGCGCGGGATCGGACCGTGGTTCAGCCCCAGGTAGACGTTCAGCGCGAGGTCCTCGTCGCCCGGGGTGACCTGGATCGGGTCGAGGCCGACGCCGAAGGCCGACGCCACCTCGTTCACCACGCCAACGTCGCACGGTCCGGGACAGCGCTGCCAGATCCTGAAGAAGGTGTCCTTTGCGGCGGGATGCACCGCGGCCTCGGCCGTGCCTGTGGCGGCCGGCCCGAAGAGCTCGTCCTCGATGCGGTCGATGATGTCGTCGACCTCGAGGGGCTGTGGCGCGTCGTGCTCGACGATGCCGAGGCGCGTCGGGTAGGCCGTTCCGCCTAGGTCGTCGAGCTCGAACACGAACGCCCGGTGAGACGGATCGTAGATGCCGCCCGTCCACAGCCACAGGTCGGACGCTCCGTGCGACGCGCCGAACGTCGTGTAGACGAACTCGAACGGCGCGAGGAGCTCCAGGTCGAACGCCTCCGGCACGGGGACCGCGACGAAGAAGCCCGTGCCGTCCGGCGTGGCCAGCACTTCCTCCCCAGGCGGCAGATCCAGCAGGCGGATCTCGAGGAACCTGTCGCGTCGCGATTCCGCTGCGTCGTGCGGAGGCTGGAACCAGGCGACCTCCACGGTGATGGGGTCTGCGATCGCGTGGGGATGCGTACCGATCAGCAGGCCGCCGCCGAAGACGGTGAACTCCCCGGGCCGCAGGGTGCCCGTCTCGACCGGCTGTTCGACGACCGTGATCGTGGCGCTGCCGTACGCAGCGGGATGATCGATGCTCGTCGCCGTGATGACGGCCTCTCCCGGGGCCAGTCCCGTCACCAAGCCCGCCGCATCGACCGTCGCCACGCTGGCATGATCGCTGCTCCACGTCACCCCTTGCTCGGTCGCCCGGGCTCCGCGTACCTCGGCCCGGATGAGAGCGCTCTCGCCGACGACGATCTCGAGCGTCGCCGGCGCCAACAACACCTCGACCTCGCTCGGGGTCCGGCCGACCCCGCAGGCGCTGATGAGAGCTGCAATGGCAGCGGTGGTGATCAAGGCTGCTGTAGTCCGGCCGCAAGGGACGCTGATGCGCGAGCGCTTCATGACCGACCTCCGCTCCATGCTTTGAGACGGTGCTAGCAGGCTCTCGACGGTGCTGTCTATCAAGCATTTGACACGTGCATACGACCGGGCCGTTGGTCATGGTGGTGGCCGCCATCCAACGGCCCCCGCCAGTTGCGGCGCCTCGCTGTCAGACGATGGCCTCACGCTGAAGGTCGGCAACGGCCGACATGGCGAGCGAGCCATCGGTGACGGGAATGATGTCGATCGCAGTCGCCCCCGCGTCGCTCGAGGCTGCCGGGTTCACGCCACGGACACCCGCTCGAGCTCCTGCAGGGCGCCGGACCACGCCCGCTCCTGCCACGCGCGCGGCTCCTCCCACTCGGGGCCGCTGCGCCACTGGAAGGCCACCAGCTCGTCGGCAACCAGCGCGGTGATGCGGCAACCGATCGTGCTGTCGACCTCGCGATC
>SLRE01000244.1 GCA_007131125.1 Bacteroidales bacterium
AAATAAACCCGGTTGAATCCATTTTGTTTATGTGCTCAGGGTTTAATTTTTTCGGGGGTGTTATAAATTAATTGATAAAAAAACCTGGGGCGTATTGATACTTTCTCAAGGTTAACATAATTGATCAACCCAAAGGGTTTGTTTTTTTTGTAACCATGAATTTATAAATTTGCCATAGTTTTTTAAGTTGCCAAACATGTGACCGGCAATTTTGTTTTAGTTAGGACATAACACTTTTATGAAGAACAACGAGAAGGTTCTGGGAAAAAACCCATTGTGGTATAAAGATGCAATTATTTACCAGCTGCACGTGCGTTCATTTCACGACAGCAACGGGGATGGCATCGGAGATTTCAGAGGACTTATCAGGAAACTGGATTATATCCAGAGCCTTGGTGTGAACACCATCTGGCTGTTGCCCTTTTATCCCTCTCCTTTGAAGGATGGGGGTTATGATATTGCCGATTTTACCGGTATTCATCCTTCCTATGGTACCCTGGCCGACTTCAGACGTTTTGTTAAAGAAGCCCACAACAGGGGGTTGCGCATCATCACCGAGCTGGTTTTGAACCACACCTCCACGGCGCATAAATGGTTTCAGCGTGCCCGAAAGGCCAAACCTGGCAGTGTTTACCGCGACTTTTATGTGTGGAGCAATGATCCTGAAAAATATAAGGATGCCCGCATCATTTTCCAGGACTTTGAAGTTTCCAACTGGACCTTTGATCATGTGGCCGGAGCTTATTACTGGCACCGGTTTTATTCCCATCAGCCCGACCTGAACTTTGAAAACCCAAGGGTGCAAAAGGAGATTTTTAAGGTACTTGATTTTTGGTTTGATATCGGTGTGGATGGTTTTCGCCTGGATGCCGTACCTTACCTTTATGAGGCCGAAGGCACCAACTGTGAAAACCTGCCTGAAACACACGAGTATTTAAAGAAACTGCGCAAATACGTTGACGAAAAGTATGAGGACCGTTTGTTGCTGGCCGAGGCCAACCAATGGCCCAATGATGCCTGCGACTATTTTGGCAATGGAGATGAATGCCATATGGCATTCCATTTCCCTCTCATGCCCCGCCTTTATATGGCTTTGAGAATGGAAGACCGCTTCCCGGTTGTTGACATTCTTGAGCAAACCCCTGATATTCCTGATAACTGCCAGTGGGCCATTTTTTTGCGCAACCATGATGAGCTTACCCTGGAAATGGTTTCGGACGAAGAGCGGGATTATATGTATCGCAGCTTTGCCAAAGATCCCCAAAAACGGGTAAATGTGGGTATCAGGCGCCGCCTTTTTCCATTGTTTGGTGGTGATCAGCGTACCATCGAATTATTAAACTTTCTGCTGTTTTCCCTTCCCGGTACCCCAATAGTTTATTACGGGGACGAGATTGGAATGGGGGATAACTATTACCTGGGAGACCGTGACGGGGTGCGCACTCCCATGCAATGGTCGCCCGATAAAAATGCCGGCTTCTCAGAAGCCGATCCCCAGCGATTGTTCTTGCCGGTGATCATTGACCACGACTACCATTATACTACGGTAAATGTAGAAAACCAGGAGCGAAACCCCTCTTCCTTTTTGTGGTGGAAGCGAAGGGTAATTGCCAAACGCAGTAAATACAAGGCTTTTGGAAGAGGCTCCATCAAGTTTATCAATACCAACAACCCCAAAATTCTTGCTTTTGTGCGGGAATACCAGGATGAAACAATTCTGGTAATGGTGAATCTGTCGCGATATTCACAGTATGTGGAGCTCGATCTTAGCGAATATGCTGGTGCCATACCCATGGAAATGTTCAGCCGAAACGATTTTCCGGTGATATCTGAAGACCCTTATCCTTTTTCCATGCAATTCAAGAATTACTTTTGGTTTGAATTACGCAAGGCGGGAAAAGAGGAAACGCCAGAATTTCTGGAGAAGCAAAAGCCAGTTGTTACCAGTATTGAGGAATGGTCGAAAATGGATGCCGGCTTGAAGGACGCTATCAAGCAAAAGCTTTTCGGATTCGTTCTTCAGAATGAATGGTTCCAGGGCAATCCCCGCAAGCTCAGAAACGTAAATATCATTGATGTGATCCCCGTTTCCAGGAAGAAAAAATCTCCTTATCTTTTCCTGGTGCAACTCGACCTTATTGAGAGTACAAAAGACATTTATCTGATTCCGGTTTCCCTGGCATTCAACAACAAGGCGGAAGACCTGAAGTCCAAAATGTCGAATGTGGTAATTTCCCCGGTAGAAATCGATGGGGATGAGGGGGTGATTTATGACGGTGCTTATGATAAAACCGTTCAGGACCAGCTTTTTTCCCTGGTACAGAAACGGGCCAAAATGAAGGGTTTTTCCGGAGAAATAGAAGGGAAGTCAGGCAGTTTGCTGCGAAAACTTTACCAGGAAAACGGAGTGCCCAAACCCCACGTTATCGAATCGCACAAAACCAATACTTCAATTGTATACAGCGATAAGTTTTTCCTGAAGATTTACCGCAGTCCGCAGGAAGGTGAAAACCCCGATGTGGAGATTATCAAAAACCTGATCCGTAATACCGGGTTTAGAAATGTTCCTCCTTACATGGGCCGTTTGGATTACCATAATCCCGAGCTTGACTCTACATCTCTTGCCTTGCTAACTGCGTCGATACCCAATGTGGGATCTGCATGGGAAATGACGGAAACCGCCATCGAAAGCTTTTTCGACAAGGTATTGTCTGCCAAGGAAGAGGCCGTAAGAACCGATTATTCGATTGACGAAAACCTGGAAGAGGCCGTTGGCCCTTTCTTCCTTGAAATGGTGGAACTGATGGGCAGGCGCACTGCCCAGTTGCACATGGCCTTGGCTTCCATCAAAGAAAACAAAGCTTTTGAACCCGAATCATTTTCCCTGCTTTATCAGAAATCTTTATATCAGTCTTTCAGAACTTTTGTAAAGCGGTCTTTTTCCATGGCTAAAAACCAGGTCCAGGAAATTCCTCAAAACCAAAGAGCTTTGCTCGATGAAATCCTTTTCAGTGAAGAGATGTTTTTAAACTACATTCAGAAAACACTGGAAACCGAAAAGATACCCACCCTTAAAATCAGGGTGCATGGCAACTATAAGCTGGATAAAGTGCTTTTTACAGGAAAGGATTTCATGATATACAACTTTGAGGGAGAACTGGAGCAAACCCTGAGTGTTCGCAAATTGAAGTATACCTGCCTGAAAGATGTAGCTTCCATGCTCAGCTCTTTTCATTATGCAGTGCATGTCGGGTACTTTTTCAGAAAAGAATTTATTCCTGTTGATGACAATTACCTGAGACCACTGCTGGAAAAATGGTATTCAAAAGTAGCCGACACTTTTATTAAATCCTATGTGGATTCAGTGGACATGGAAGGTCTTATCCCGGAAAAAAAGGAGCATTTTGACAGTTTACTGAACCTTTACATTTTTGAAAAGGCAGTGAAAGAAATAAGGTATTTCCTTGAATTTGAACCTTCATCCCTTTTAATCCCGCTGAAAGCCCTGGACAAAATCAGAAAAAGAATACCTTAATTCATGCGGGTTTTTTATGGGCGTTTGTAAGTTGGGGTGCTGCACCCGGTCTTTCCTTGTGTGGAACTTGTTTGTTGAAAAGAATCAATTTATTTATTAGAAAAAATGAAAAAACCTGAAAACTGGCCCGGGAAACCTTATCCCCTTGGGTCAACCTTTGATGGAAACGGGGTGAACTTTGCCCTGTTTGCAGAAAATGCTACCGGAGTGGAGCTTTGCCTTTTTGATGAGCAGGGCAAAGAGACCCACCGTTTAAAAGTTACCGAAAGGACCCACAATAGCTGGCATATATACCTTCCCGGGCTAAAACCCGGACAGCAATACGGCTACCGGGTATACGGACCCTATGAGCCCGAAAACGGCCACAGGTTCAACCCGAATAAACTTTGTATAGACCCTTATGCCAAAGCTTTAAGCGGAGTTGAAGTATGGGATGATGCTTTGTTTGGTTATAAGGTGGGTGACCAGAAACAGGACCTTTCCTTTAGCGATGCCGACAGCGCACCTTTTGTGCCCAAAAGTGTGGTGATTGATGATGATTTTGACTGGGAGGGAGATACCTTGCTGAAAAAACCCCTGAACAAAACGGTAATTTATGAGGTGCATGTTAAGGGGTTTACCAAACGTTTTCCCGGAATTCCGGAAGAGCTTCGCGGTACATATGCCGGGTTGGCCCATCCTGAAACCATCAAATATCTTAAAGGATTGGGAGTTAATGCCGTTGAGCTGATGCCGGTCCACCATTTCATTCATGACCGTCACCTGGTGGAAAAAGACCTTTCCAATTACTGGGGGTACAACAGCATCAACTTTTTTGCCCCCCATCCTGAATATGCCTCTTCCTATTCCGCAAAAGGAGTGGACCAGATCCGCGAGTTCAAAAACATGGTGAAGGCCCTGCATAAAGAAGGGATTGAAGTGATACTTGATGTGGTATACAACCATACCGGTGAAGGCAGCCATATGGGACCGACTCTGAGCTTCAGGGGCATTGACAATGCTTCCTATTACCGCCTGGTGGAAAACGATAAACGGTATTATATGGATTATACCGGCACCGGCAATACCCTGAATACGGTGCATCCCACCATTCTGCGGCTTATCATGGACAGCCTGCGATACTGGGTGAAAGAAATGCATATTGATGGTTTCCGGTTTGACCTGGCCCCGGCCCTTGCCCGCGAATTCAGCGATGTTGACAAATGGGGATCATTTTTTGATGTGCTGCATCAGGACCCGGTACTCTCGCAGGTAAAACTCATCGCCGAACCATGGGATATAGGGGAAAACGGATATCAGGTCGGCAACTTCCCGGCCGGCTGGCTGGAGTGGAACGCCCGTTACCGGGATGTGATGCGGGAGTTCTGGAGAGGAGAGGATGAAAAGCTGGGAGAATTTGCCAATCGCCTTACCGGCAGCTCCGACCTTTATTTTGATGACTGGAGGCGGCCGGTGGCCAGTATCAACTTCATTACGGCCCATGACGGGTTTACCCTCAGGGATTTGGTTTCCTACAACAAGAAACACAATCACGCCAATGGAGAAAACAACAAAGACGGGGAATCCCACAACCGTTCATGGAATTGCGGTGTGGAAGGACCCACGGATGACCCCGGGGTGATTGCATTAAGAAACAAGCAGGTCAGAAATTTTCTGGCCACCCTTTTTCTTTCACAGGGAATACCCATGCTGGTGGCCGGTGATGAAATGGGCCGCACACAAAAGGGAAACAACAATGCCTATTGTCAGGACAATGAAATTTCCTGGCTGGATTGGCAGAACAAGGATGAATCCCTGGCAAAATTCACTTCCGCATTGATTCATCTGAGGCTCAGGCATCCGGTTTTCTGCCGCTACAAATGGTTTAAATATGAACCGGTAAACGGGAAAGGTGTTAAAGATATTGAGTGGTTTTTGCCTGAAGGGGATGTTATGACCGAAAAAAACTGGACATCCGATAATGCCAAATCCCTCGGGATTTTCCTTTCAGGAGAAGGCATTCACTCAAGAGACGAAAAAGGACGCAAAGTCAGGGATGACAACTTCTACCTGATGTTTAACGTGCATGATGATAAGGTAGAATTTAAACTTCCCTCTGAAGAATGGGGAAGCCAATGGGCTACCCTGGTGGATACCCACCACGATTTTGCTTCCCTTGACGACGGCATGGTATTTCCCCCCGGACACAAAGTACTGGTGGAAGCAAGGTCGGTCATTCTTTTAAGAAGCAGGCTTCAGCACGATTAAGGACAAAAATGCTATGTACAGTATTTCATTGGATAAAAGAACCATTGGGTTGAACTTTGACCCTGACGGGAAAGCTTACATGCTTTTATGGGCGCCCCATGCCCGGGAAGTTGAAATTATTGTAGGGGAAAACCGGCGTTACCCCCTGAAAAAAAAGGAAAGGGGCTACTGGCATGCTGCGCTTGACGGAATAAAGCCCGGTGACCTGTATTCGGTTTTGATAAACGGTAAAAACAGTTATCCCGACCCTGCCTCCCTGATGCAAACGCATGGAGTACATAAGGCCTCCCGGGCAGTGGACCTGTATGATATACGCAGGGACCACCAATGGAAAGGCGTTCCACCTGAAAAGCTTATTATTTATGAACTGCATGTGGGCACCTTTACTCCTTCAGGTACTTTTGATGCCATTAAGCGGAAATTGCCTTACCTGAAAGAACTCGGCATCAACGCCATAGAAATAATGCCTGTGGCGCAATTTTCGGGCAAACGCAACTGGGGATATGACGGGGTTTTACCCTTTGCCGTTCAACATTCATACGGAGGTGCCGAAGGGCTGGCAGGGCTGGTTGAAGCCTGCCATAACCATGAAATTGCCGTTATTCTGGATGTGGTGTATAACCATCTGGGACCCGAAGGAAATTACCTGGAAAAGTTCGGCCCCTACTTTACCGGGAAGTACAAAACCCCCTGGGGAAAAGCCATCAATTTTGACGATGAATACAGTGATGAGGTAAGGCGGTTTTTTATTGAGAACGCACTGATGTGGTTCAGGGATTTCAACATTGACGGGCTCCGCCTGGATGCTGTACATGCCATCAAGGATATGGGTCCAAAACACTTTCTCCGGGAGTTAAAAGAATACACGGCTTTGCTGAATGAACAAACCGGCAAAAACCACTTCCTGATTGGAGAATGCGACCTGAATGATGTGAAATACATCAACCCGCATGACCAATGCGGTTACGGGCTGGACAGTCAGTGGTGCGATGAGTTTCATCATGCCCTCCATGCCCTGGTTACGGGCGAGCGTAAAGGATATTATGCCGACTTTGGAGATCTGAACCTTTTGGTGAAATCATTTAACCAGGCATATGTTTTTGACGGAAATTATTCTGCCCACCGCAAAAAATATTTTGGTACCAAAACCAAAGGCCAGCCAGGTCACCGCTTCGTGGTATTTTCCCAGAACCATGACCAGGTTGGAAACAGAATGCTTGGAGAACGCCTGAGTCAGCTGTTAGATTTTGAAACATTGAAGCTGGCTGCAACCGCCATGTTCTTCAGTCCTTTTATCCCAATGCTTTTTATGGGCGAGGAGTATGCAGAAGAAAACCCTTTCCTGTATTTCATTCACCACGGGGACGAAAACCTTGTGGAAATGATTCGAAAAGGCAGGAAGAGGGAGTTCAGGGATTTTCATAAAAAAGGTTCGCCTCCCGACCCCCAGGCTGAAGAAACCTTTACCCGGTCAAAACTTAACTGGGATTTTGAAAACGATTCCCCGAAAAAGTCAATGCTGGCTTTTTATAAAAAGCTTATCGAATTGCGAAAAAACCATCCGGCAATGACCGGATTAAAGCGGGAGAAATTCCAGGCAAACAGGGTGGACGGCCGTGATGGCATAAATCTTTTATTCCGGGATGAGCAAGGTCTTTTGACAGCCCTGCTGAATTTTTCCGAAAAACCCTTGGAAATATCCCTGCCCGAATTTGCTGGCAAAAATCCCGAAGTTTTGCTTAATACTGCATCCGTTCAGTGGAATGGAAAAGTAAGCGATAATCAGCCGTTGTTAAAAACCCTTGCAAATGGAGAAATAAAGGCTGAATTGGCTCCCAGATCAGCATTGATTCTTTACGGCAAATCCTAAAAAAACCGAAAAATGTATAACCCCATATCTACCTACCGTATACAGTTCAACAAGGATTTTACCCTGGCAGACCTGGAAAAACAACTGGAATACCTGGAGCTTCTTGGAGCAGGCACCATTTATGCCAGCCCTTTGTTCAAAGCTACACCAGGCAGTATGCATGGTTATGATGTAACAAACCCCCTGCAGCTCAATCCTGAAGTAACCACAGAGAAGGAATTTGAAAAAGTCCGGAAAAAACTGGAAAAGAACAAAATTGGCTGGCTACAGGACATTGTACCCAACCACATGGCTTTTCATCACGAAAACCTTTGGTTGATGGATGTTTTGGAGAAAGGAAATTTATCGGACTTCCATCCGGTTTTTGATTTTGAACCCGGTGTACCCGGAACCGGAAACCCATTGATGGTGCCGTTTTTGGGCTCCAGCCTTGAAGAGGCAATTGCAAACGGGGAAATAAAGCTGGGATGGAAAAACGGGAATTTTGCCATTTTTTATTTTGACAATGTTTACCCGGCTTGTTTTGAAACTTTCCGGGACCTGCTGCAGGAAAGTAAAAAGGAATTGCCCGGAAAATTTTCCATTTTGTGGGAAGATAAGCAAATGCCAATCAGCGGGCCCGGCAAAAGCTTTTTGAATGATGGGTGGGAGAAAATTAAAGAACAGACCCGGGACCTTTACAACCGGGAAAAAAGTTTTTCCTCCCTGGTCGATAATATACTGCAAACGGTAAATGCCTCTCCTGAAAAACTGAAAAAAATCCTGGACCAGCAACATTACCAGCTTTGTCATTGGCAGGAAACCGAAAAAAGGATTAATTACCGCCGGTTTTTTACCGTAAACGGCTTGATTTGCCTGCGCATGGAAGCCCCTGAGGTTTTTGAGCTTTTTCATCAAACCTTAAAAAAGCATGTGGATAAAAATCATATAAAGGGGCTTCGCATTGACCATATCGACGGGCTGAATGACCCCAACGGCTATCTAAAAAACCTCAGACGGTTGTGCGGCAGCCAAACCTATATCGTGGCAGAGAAAATTCTTGAGCATGACGAAGAGCTGCCGGATTTCTGGCCCATACAGGGAAGCACAGGGTATGACTTCCTGGCTGTGGTCAACAATCTCCTGACCAGCGTGAAAAATCACCGAAAACTTCGGGAGTTATACCGGGAAGTAACCAACATCAAGACCAGACCTTCGGAGCTGGTCTACCGGAACAAAAAAATGATACTTTCCACCCGCATGCACGGGGAGTGGGATAATATTGTTGATTTTTTCAACCGGTATGAGTTCATCGATTACAAAAAGACAGGTGTGAGCCCTGAGGATATGAAAATGGCCATTGGGGAGTTTATGCTGGCTTGCCCGGTTTACCGGCTTTATCCAAGAAGAATCCCCTTACGCGATGATAACCGCAAAATGGTAGAATCCATACTCGATACTGCACTGGAAAGAAATCCTGATTTGAAACCCGCCCTTGAACTCCTGGGAAGTGTGCTGCTGACAAGCGGGGAAAGTTCCGAAGGCATGAACCAAAAGCTGGAGCGTTTTTTTGCCCGCCTGATGCAGTTTACAGGCCCTCTTATGGCCAAAGGGGTGGAAGATACCTCCATGTATCAATACAATTGCTTTATTGCCCATAATGAGGTGGGAGATGCCATCAATGCACGTGGTATTACCGTGGATGAATATCACCGTTTTATGCAGGGCAGGCAGAAAGACTGGCCCTTTACCATGAACAACACCTCTACCCACGATACCAAAAGGGGAGAAGATGTAAGGGCAAGACTAAACGTGATCAGTGTGCTCACCGATGAATGGGAAGCGCATGTCCACCGCTGGATCAAGATGAACCAGCGGCTGAAAATCAGGCTGGAAACCGCCCTGGAGCCTTCCCTGAGTGTGGAATACTTTATTTACCAGACTTTACTGGGCACTTTTCCCTTTGAGGGGGAGGCAGATGAAAATTATATCCAGCGAATTGATGATTACCTTGTAAAAGCTTTGAGGGAGGCCAAACGCAAGGTGAGCTGGAGAGACCCTGATGAAACCTACGAAAATACAGTATGTGCCTTTACCCGCAGCATTCTGGACCCCACTCACGAATTCCTGGCCGATTTTGTATCTTTTCAGCAAAAAGTGGCATGGAGAGGGGTTGTGAACTCTTTGGTTCAATTGACATTAAAATGCACCAGCCCGGGAGTACCTGATACTTACCAGGGAACCGAACTCTGGGACCTCACACTGGTGGACCCCGATAATCGCCAACCGGTTGATTATGAAAAAAGACATGATTTGCTGAAAAAGCTTAAAGGGCAGTTTAAAAAAGACCCATCAGGTTTAATGAAAGAGCTTAACAGGAACCCATTCGATGGCCGCATTAAGCTTTTATTGACCCACCTTTTACTCAACGAAAGAAAAAACCAACCGGAGCTGTTTTTAAAAGGTGACTATATCCCGGTTGAAGTTAAAGGGAAATATAAAGACCACATCATTTCTTTTGCCAGGATGTATGAAAATAAGTGGTTTATATGCGTACTTCCCCTGATTACCGCAGGCCTATCAGACAAGCCGGAAGGAGAGTATTTGTCGGAAATCTCCTGGGACGATACCCGCATGCTATGGCCCCGGGGTGCTCCTTCGCAATGGCAAAGCATCCTTAATCAAAAAACATTGGACAGTAAAAATCCTCTTTTTGTTGCTTCCATATTTGAAAATGCCGGTCTGGGTCTTTTCAAAAACATTTAACTTCCTGAAAAATAGTTTTCCCTTTTTTTCTGCATCTGGAGGGATTGATTTTTAGATGCAGAATTCCTATATTTGTTAGTGGTTCTGGTCTGGCCAAAATTCCTCCTTTCAGAAAAATCATTAAAACAGAAGGCCATTTAATAGGGTTTTTGCGGCAAATAATGTATATTTAAAATTATTAAAATTAAAATTATGGGGAAAAATAAGATTGATGCGCTGATATTTGATTTGGACGGGGTGGTTACTAAAACCCAGAAACTGCACAAGGAAGCATGGAAGGAGATGTTTGATGCTTTTCTGAAAGACAAGGAAGGGCAGGCACCCATGAGTGATGAGGATTATAAAGTTTATGTGGACGGCAAACCCCGCTATCAGGGGGTAAAAAGCTTTCTGGATTCCCGGGATATTTCCCTGCCTTTTGGCAATACCGATGACCCGCCTGAAAAAGAAACCGCCTGTGGCCTGGGCAACAGGAAAAATAAAATTTTTCACCGTCTGGTTGAGCAGGGCGGAGTGGAAGTTTACCCTGGAGCCGTGGAAAAAATCAAGACCTGGCGAAAAAAGGGACTCAAAACGGCCATTGTATCTTCCAGTAAAAACTGCAAAAAAATAATTGAACATGCCGGTATTGCCCATCTCTTTGATGCCAGGGTTGACGGGGCAGTTTCGGAAGAAAGGGGGTTGAATGGAAAACCCGACCCCGATATCTTTGTTGAAGCGGCCAAAGACCTTGGAGTTTCGCCTGAAAATGCTGTGGTTTTTGAAGATGCTATATCCGGTGTTCAGGCAGGACAAAGAGGATATTTTGGCCTGGTGGTGGGTTTGAACCGGTTTGAAAATGCCGAAGCATTGAAAGAAAACGGGGCAGACCTGATTATTGATAATTTTGAGGATTTTGAACTGTTTGATAATCCTGAAGTTCAGGCTTTTTTTAGTACCAACGTACCCCTTATCTTTTCAGGGGAGACCGATTTGTTTGACCGTCTCAAAGAAAAAAAACCGGTTTTTTTCCTTGATTATGACGGCACCCTTACTCCCATTGTCAGCCGTCCGGAAGATGCCGTGATTTCCGATGAAATGCGTAACATCCTCAAACGATTGGCGGAAATTTTTACCGTTGCCGTGGTTACCGGGCGGGACAAAGAAGATGTAGAAAACATGGTGAGGCTGGACAACCTTATTTATGCCGGGAGCCATGGGTTTATCATTACCGGTCCCGATGGACTTTATAAGGAACATGAGAAATCTGAAGAGATTGTAAAAGACCTTGATGAAATTGAAAAAGACATTGAGTCCGAACTGGAAGGAAAGACTGAAGGGGTTCAGCTGGACCGGAAACGATATGCCATAGGCCTTCATTACCGGAATGCCCGGGAGGAAGATGAGCCATTCGTTTATGAACTGGTGGAAAAAATGCTAAAAAAATACCAGGGCTTTAAAAAAGGAGAAGGAAAAAAAATCGTGGAAATAAAGCCTGATGTGGATTGGCACAAAGGAAAGGCAGTTCTTTGGGTGCTGGATGCCCTGAACATATCTGAAAAAGAGAATATTCCTGTTTTTATAGGTGATGATGTTACCGATGAAGACGCTTTTGAGGCTTTGAAAGATAAAGGCATCGGCATAATCGTGGAAAATCAGGGTCAGAAAACCGCTGCCGGCTATGCCCTGAAAAATGTATTCCAGGTAGGAGAGTTCTTTAAAAAGTTGATAGACATCTATTCTAACCGTTAGGAATTGGCCGGTAAATATTTATTTAAAAACAAAACTCAATTTTTTTGTAAAAAGGTTGTCTTATGAATGAAATGTGGAAAGTAGAATATGAAGGATGGGATGCAGAGGAGCATCCGTTGCAGGAAGCTTTATGTACATTGGGTAACGGTTTTTTTGCCACACGCGGCGCACTGGAATTTGAAAAAGATAACCAGTACAATTACCCTGGAACCTATCTGGCCGGGGGTTATAACCGACGAGAATCCGAAATACAAGGAAAAGTAATAGAAAATGAAGACCTGGTCAACTGGCCCAACTGGCTCTTTTTAACTTTCAGGATTGGCAATGGCAAATGGCTCAGCCTGAGTGAGGTTGACATAAAGGAATACATCACTACCCTGAACCTGAAAGATGGGGTATTGGAAAGGAAAATCAGGTTTTGTGACAAAGACAACAATGAAACCTCTATTCTGAGTCGAAGGATTGTAGGGATGGAGGACCCGCATCTTGCAGGCATTGTATGGACGCTGATTCCTCATAACTGGTCTGGCACCATGACCCTTAGGTCTGGAATAGACGGCAATATTATCAACAACAATGTGGCCAGGTACCGCGACTTGAACCAGGACCATATAGAGGTCATTGAAAAAGGGGAAATAAGTAGAAACCAGGTGTTTCTTACTGCCCGCAGCAAACAGTCTAAAATACGGGTGACACAGTCTGCCCTTACCAGGATTTATATAAACGACCGGGACCTAAAACTGGCCCACCAGGTTGAAGAGCAAAAGGGGTTTATTGGCAGTGATTTCAAAGTGGAATGCAGCAAACTGCAACCTGTGAAAATTGAGAAACTGGTTTCAATTTTCTCCAACAAAGATTTGGCCATCAGCGACCCGATGACCGAGGCCATAACCAAGCTAGAACGTGCGGGTACTTTCCCCGGGCTGGAGGCAAGGCAAAAGCTTGCCTGGTCGCAGATATGGAAATTCAATGATATGCTGTTGGGTTCTGAACCCATCGACCAGCTGGTTATTCGTCTGCATATTTTTCATCTGTATCAGACAGTTTCCAACAATACCATCAATTACGATGTGGGTATTCCAGCAAGGGGCTGGCACGGGGAAGCTTACCGTGGGCATATTTTCTGGGATGAACTGTATATTCAGCCCTTTATTGACCTTCACCATCCGCAGTTGTCCCGCTCCCTTTTGATGTATCGGTACAGAAGGCTTAAGGAAGCCTTTCACGCAGCCAAAGAAAAAGGTTTCAGGGGGGCATTGTTTCCCTGGCAAAGCGGAAGCAACGGCAGGGAGGAAACCCAGAAAATCCACCTGAATCCCAAATCCGGCAGATGGCTGCCCGATGTTACCCATCTTCAGTATCACATCAATGCTGCCATCCCTTATAATGTCTGGCACTATTACCAAAGTACGGGCGATATGGATTTTTTGGTAACCCATGGAGCTGAAATTATTGCTTCTACCGCCTTGTTCTGGTCCAGTATTGCACAGTTTAATCCCAAAAGCGGACGTTATGAAATCCACAAGGTAGTAGGTCCTGATGAATACCATACCCATTATCCCAACAGGGAAGAACCCGGACTGAATAACAACGCATACACTAATTTTATGGCCGTGTGGGTGATTCAACGCGCTTTGGATATGCTTGATGTTATGGATGAATCCTGTTGTGAAGAACTGCATGAAAAAATCGGAATCACGGAGCAGGATATCGAAAAATGGAAGGACATGACCCACAAAATGTTCATACCCTTTAAAGACAACCTCATCATGCAATTTGAAGGTTATGATGAGCTGAAGGAATTAGACTGGGAGCACTACACCGAAAAATACGGGGAAGCCATGCGCCTGGATCGCATCCTGGAGAGCGAGGATGATTCTGCCAATAACTATAAAGCCAGCAAGCAGGCCGATGTGCTGATGCTGTTTTACCTGTTTTCTTTTGAAGAGCTGAATGCCATCTTCAAAAACCTTGGTTATGAATTTAAGCCTGAAATGATTCCTGAAAATATTGATTACTATTATCAGCGCACATCCCATGGGTCAACCCTCAGCCAGGTAATTCATGCCTGGGTGTATGCCCGCTCACATCGCGACCGCTCCTGGCAAAGCTTTAAGTCTGCATTGATGAGCGATTTTAAAGACGTACAGGGAGGTACCACCCATGAAGGGATCCACCTGGGGGCCATGGCCGGAACCCTCGACCTGGTGCAACGCTGTTATTCGGGGCTGGAAATCCGGGATGATGTACTTTGGCTAAACCCCCGCCTGCCTGATGATATGAAATCCATGTCATTCTATTTGCGTTACCGCAGCCACTGGATAAGGTTGTTCATAGATCATAAAAAAATTAAATTGGAATTTGATAAGGGTTGGGCCGAGCCGGTTCATATCGGTATCAAAGGCCGAAAATATCGTTTTGAAACCAATGATAAAAAAGAATTTAAATTATAAAAACATAAGCAGCTATGAGATTGATTATTGTATCAAACC
>SLRE01000148.1 GCA_007131125.1 Bacteroidales bacterium
GAAGATGCTTTTGCCCGCTTTATCGACAACACCAAAAAAGCAAGGGAAGACAGCAAAGCCAACCAGCGCGTCAACTTCTCTGCTTTGGTGAATTACGCCAGGTATGGGCCCGACAACCCAACCCGCTTTGTATTTACCGATGATGAACTGGATGCGCTGACCCCGGATGTGGTAATCCAGGCTTTACAGCAAATGTGGGCCCGGGAGCATAAAGTGGTATATCATGGGCCCAAAAGCCCTGAAGAGGTGGCCGGACTGCTTGACCTTTACCACCAAACCCCTGATCAATGGGATCCTGTTCCTTCAGGAATCCGTTTTGATCCAACGGAAACCACAGAAAACAGAGTCTTCTTCGCCCATTATGACGCCAACCAGAGCTACCTTCAAACCATCAGCAAAGGCAAGCCATATGATAATGAAATGGTGCCCCTTGTGCAAATGTATAACAGCTATTTTGGAGGGGGAATGAACGCAATCGTATTCCAGGAGATGCGCGAAAAGCGCGGGCTGGCTTATTCGGCATGGTCAAACTATTCCAGTCCTTCCTTCCCGGATAGATATTACATCAACAACAGCTTTATCGCCACACAAAATGATAAGGTGGTGGATGCTTTCACGGCATTTAACGAGTTGTTTAATCAGATGCCCCTGTCGGAAACCTCCTTTAACCTGGCCAAAGACCAGATCATTTCCAACATCCGCACCCAGCGTGTGCGCAATGTCGGCATCATTTGGAATTATTTAACCGCCCGGCGCATGGGCAGGGAGCAGGACCTGAGAATGACCCTTTTCAGGGAAATTCCGGGAATGACCCTGGAAGATGTGAGCGAATTTAACCGTAAGTTCATAAAAGGTCAGCCCAAAACCTACGTTATCCTTGGCAATGAAAACCTGGTAGACTTCGAAGAGGTGGAAAAACAATTCGGACCGGTGACCAGGCTGGAACGGGATGAGTTATTTGTATTTTAAATTCAGTTAATGTATTAAACTCAAAGGCAAATGCCTGCGCCAGAAAATGCACCGGCATTTGCCTTTGATTATTGGTTAAGGAATTTATTACGGGTTTTGGGTTAAGGAGTTTAGGGTTTTTGTATTTTCGCAGCTTACCCTGAACCGGCAAAAAAGGTTAATGAATATGAGTCCCCAACCCCAAAAAAACCAGAAGGCCTGGCAAAAGAAAGCCTACCAGGTGATTTTTGAGTCGGACACCTTTTACGGGAAGCTTTTCGACGAGATCTTGCTTGGAATGATCCTGTTGAGTATTGCAGTGGTTATGCTGGAATCCATGGCAGAGGTCAGGGCCAATTATGGTCGGCTGCTGAATAATGCGGAGATCTTTTTTACACTGGCATTTACCATAGAGTATATTTTCCGCATTCTTTGTTATCCCCGCCCAAAAAAATACATATTCAGCTTTCTGGGAATCATTGACTTTTTGGCTATCATTCCCACCTATATCGCATTTACCTTTCCTGAGGCACAGCCCCTGGTTGTGATCAGGGGTATCAGGTTGTTAAGGATTTACCGCATCCTGAAACTTTACCGCTACGTAAGGGCCGGGAACCTGTTGCTGCTATCACTGCGCAACAGCTTTCGCAAAATTATGATTTTCATGATGTTTATCCTGATTCTGGTTGTCATGCTCGGAAGCATCATGTATGTTGTGGAAGATGGCAAAAACGGTTTCTACAGCATTCCCCTCAGCATTTACTGGGCCGTGATTACGCTTACTACGGTTGGCTATGGCGATATTGTTCCCGTTACCGACCTTGGAAAATTCATTGCTACCTTCATCATGCTGCTTGGTTACAGCATCATTGCCATACCCACAGGAATAGTTTCAGTTGAGATTTCCCGCACCTGGATTGACAAAACCGACAAAGGGAAAGTTTGTAAATACTGCGATGAGCCCAACCATTCACCTGAAGCCAATTTCTGCAGGATTTGCGGTTCCAGGGTGGATTAAACCCGGATAGTTTTAAATTTCATCATCTAAGGAAATAGAAATTAAAGCCTTTGGGCTATTCCGGGTGATCAACGGAAAAATTGAGCACCAGCGCAGATGCTGGGACAAACTGTCATTTTTGCAGTTATACAACCTGCCTTTGCCAGAAAATAGTGTGGGGCTTCTAAAATGGGCTTGAATACAACAGCCTTGTTTTTCCGGAAAATTCAGCCGAAATTATTTCAAAAAATAAGGCTATTCACTTTTTTTGCAAAAACCATTTTGCCCTGGTTTTTTTCGGCAGTGGTTTAATCAATCCAAAAACAACCTAACTTTATATACTGATTAAAACACAATGGGTTAAAAACCATTTAATTATTCATAAAACCAGGCCCATGAAAATAATTTCTCACAAGCTGTTAAAAGAACATGCAGCATTTATCGAAACCCGTAAAACCAGTGGAAACTTCAAATCCGGGCGGCCGGATACCCTGGTGATCCATTACACCGGCAGCGGCAACCTTGATTCGGCAGTCAACACCTTCCTTGACCCGGGTGTAACGGCCTCTGCCCATGTGCTGGTGGACAAAAACGGCCAATTGACCCAGATGGTCCCTTTCAATAAAATTGCATGGCATGCAGGCCGCAGCACCCACCTCGACAGATCCGGCCTGAACCAATATTCCATTGGCATTGAAGTGGTCAACGCCGGGCGGCTCACTCCTGCCGGAAAAAGTTTCGTTTCCTGGTTTGGACGCAAGTATCCGGAAGAGGAGGCCATTCAGGCCACCCATCGCAATGAAAGCGGGCCGGGCTGGTGGGAGCAGTTTACCGAAGCACAGATAGATTCTGTTTTTCGCTTATGCAAAGTCCTGATTGCGGCCTATCCCATCAAATACATTGTAGGCCATGAAGAAATCTCTCCGGGACGCAAGATTGATCCCGGACCAGCATTCCCCCTTGACAAGCTCAGGGAAAAACTGCTTTCCGGAAGCCGCAAGGACGATAGCCCGGCGGAAGAAAAAACCCCGGGGAAAGGGCTGGTAAATGCCTCTTCCCTGGACATACGTTCGGGCCCTTCGGCTCAGCATCAAACCCTTGCTCCTCCATTAACCCGCAACACCCCATTAAAGATACTCGGCAAGGAAAACGGCTGGTACCAGGTGGAAACCAAAATTACCGGATGGGTTTCAGCCAGGTTCGTGAAGCCTGAAAATTAGAATCTTTCCTTTGGAACTGTTTTTGCTGCATTGCTAAACAATATAGGCGAAGAGTTCTGTTAATTATTTATAAAACCCCTGAAGGATAGGATTAAAAATCTTTATTAATTGAGGTATTTTTGTTTCCTTTGATAAGGATAATTGCAACCCAATGATTTTTTACCGACTGATAAAACCACTCCCTTTACTGGTATTGCTTTTCATGACTTTTGCTCCCACCCATGGCTTATATGGCCAACGGCTGGGCGGTCGTGTAATCAACCAGAAAGACTCCACCGCCATTTCCAATGCGCATGTAATTAATCTTTCGCAGGGAAGGGGCACCACCACCCAGCGGGAAGGAACCTTCAGTATCAGCGTCATGAAGGGAGATACGGTTTTTTTCCAGGCACTTGGTTTTCACAACGACACCCTGAAAATTACCGATGAGCTTTACCGGGAAACCGACCGGATACTGGTCAAAATGATTCCCAAAGCATACGAACTTACCGGGGTGGATGTTTTTCCTTATGCAACTTTTTCCGAGTTCAAGCATGCTTTCATCCACTTTAAGGACACCATGCCCACCTACCTTGACGACTTTGAGCTGCCCGATATAGGCTTTCTTTTTCCAAGAAACCGGGGAGCAGGCATTGCCATTGAAGGCCCAATAACCATGCTTTATGAGCAATTTAGCCGCAGCGGAAGAGAAAGACGCGAATACCGGCGAATAAAGGAGGAAGAACGAAAGTTTGCCCTGGTCAATGAAAGGGTAAACTATTCCGTTGTGAGAGGCCTTACCGACC
>SLRE01000055.1 GCA_007131125.1 Bacteroidales bacterium
CTGGTCCTGATTTGCCGCTCCAGGGAGTCAACGGCTGTAAATACCGAAATAATGGCAAAAATACCGATGGTAATTCCCAGAAGGGTAAGTACCGTTCGCAGCTTGTTGGCCGCCAGGGAGGTAAAGGCGAAAAAAGCACTTTCCTTTATGAGTTTGATAATCAGTATCATGTGGATTGACCTTTTGAGGTGCCTTTACTTTTTCAGGGTACGCATCAGTTCTGTAGCATAAACAAAGTCGTTGACCTCCTTGTTCTCGGTTTCCAGAATTTCATGGCGTGTGCCCTGCCACCACAATTCACCATGGTAAATAAATGCCACCTTGTCTCCGATCTCCATAACGCTGTTCATGTCGTGGGTATTGATCACCGTGGTCATATTAAACTCTTTGGTAATCTCACGGATGAGGTTGTCAATAACAATGGCCGTGCGGGGATCAAGGCCCGAGTTGGGTTCATCACAAAAGAGGTACCTTGGGTTGTTGGCAATGGCCCGGGCAATGGCCACCCTTTTTTTCATTCCCCCGCTGATCTCGGCAGGATACAGGTGGTTGGCATTGACCAGGTTTACTCTTTGCAAGCAGGTATTGGCGCGATCAAGCTTTTCTTCCTTTGTCATTTGGGTAAACATTTCCAGGGGAAACATCACATTTTCCTCAACGGTAAGAGAGTCAAAAAGTGCTCCTCCCTGAAACAGCATGCCAAGCTCCTGCCGTATGACCCGGCGCTCCCTGAAACCCATACGCGAAAAAACCCGGTCATCGTAAAAGATCTGGCCCTTATCCGGTTCCAGCAGGCCCACCAGGCACTTCATCAAAACAGTCTTGCCCGAACCGCTTTGCCCAATGATCAGATTGGTCTTTCCCTTTTCAAAAGAAATGGTAACATCTTTTAAAACAGGAACATTGCCAAATGACTTTCCCAAATCAACTGCCTTGATCATACCAGGAGTATTTGAGTGAGAATAAGGTTAAACAAAATAATATAAATGCTGCTGAATACAACAGCCTTGGTACTGCTTTGCCCTACTTCAAGTGCTCCTCCTCTGGTAAAAAAACCAAAATATCCCGAAACGGAAGTGATAATAAAGGCAAATACCACCGTTTTTATTAAGGCATAAACAATATCAAACTGTGAGAATTCAAATAAAATCCCGTAAACATAATGACTCACCGGAACCACACCGGTAGCCGCAGAAACCACATAACCTCCCATGATGCCAACAAACATGCTGAGTACTACCAATACCGGGTTGATGATCATGGCGGCAACCACTTTGGGAAGGATAAGGTAGCCTGCCGCATTGATACCCATTATTTCCAGGGCGTCTATCTGTTCGGTTACCCGCATGGTGCCGATCTCTGAAGCAATCCTCGAGCCCACCTTGCCGGCCAGGATCAGGCTGACCATGGTTGGAGAAAACTCCAGGATGATGGCCTGCCGGGTGGCAAACCCAATGGCATACATGGGCAGCAGGGGATGATCCGTATTAAAGGCGGTTTGAATGGTCAATACCGCCCCCATGAAAACCGAAATGATCACCACAATACCCAGGCTTTCCAGGCCAAGATTGTCCATTTCAACAATGATCTGCCTCCGGTAAATAGAGGCCTTTTCAGGCTTCTTTAAAATTACCGCAATCATCGTGAAATACCTGCCCAGGTGGTAAAATAATTTCATGGCATTCGCTTATTGGAATGCTAAATTAACCATATTTTGCGTTGGATATTATATAAAAGTGACAATAGAAACCGGAAGACCCCTTTAATTTTATTATTTTTGACAATCAAAAACCAATTTACATGAACTTCACTTTTGCATACAGGAAGGTGCTTTCGCTTATATTTTTTGGCTTGTTTTTCCTGTTGTTGTTTGGGTCCTGCTCTCTTTTCAGGAGCCGCAACTGTATTCCCTGCCCCCAGTGGAGTTATGAAATACAAAAGGAAAAAGAAAAGCCGGTTGAAGCAGATGCAACTTAATGTAAAAGAGACCCTTTCCCGCTATGTCCCTCCCGGGGGTGTCGATCATCTCTTAGATTTGGTGAGCAATCACCGGATCCTTCTGTCAGTAAAAAAAGGGCGTGTTTCCAAACTGGGTGATTTCAAACCCGGCATGAACGGTTCGCCTCATCAGATCAGTGTTAATGGCGATCTTAACCCTTATGCTTTTTTGCTGGTATTGCTTCATGAAATAGCCCACTTGCTGGTATGGAAGGAGTATGGCCGAAAGGTTAAGCCCCATGGGAAAGAATGGAAGCGAATTTTTGGGGAGCTCATCAGGGAATTTGCCGGCAAAGATGTTTTTCCTCCTCCCCTGGAAAAAATAATATTGGAATATTCGCAGAATGTGAAAGCATCAGGAGTGGCCGATGTAAAACTAACCAAAATACTCCGGCAGTACGATCCTCCTGAAAAAAGAACACAATCCTGTTTTCTGGAGGAAGTTCCTCCAAAAAGCCTGTTTGTTGCCGGCAATGGACGGGTTTTTATGAAAGAAGACAAAGTAAGGATCCGCTATCGTTGCCTGTGCATGGATAACCAGCGCAGGTATTTGTTCCATCCTATGGCTAAGGTGGTCCCATCAGAGAATATTAACAAGCAAACGCAGATAAATTTTAAATAAAACAGACATGGATAAAAATAACTATGTAGTAATTATGGCAGGTGGCGTCGGCGAGCGATTTTGGCCTATGAGCAGGGTATCAAGGCCAAAACAGTTCATTGACATTCTGGGAACCGGTAAAACGTTGATCAGGCAAACCTACGAAAGGTTTGCCAAAGTGTGCGCCCCGGAAAATATTTATGTTGTCACCAATAAAAAATACAAGGATCTGGTACTGGATCAAATCCCCGGAATTGGATCTTCCCAGGTTATCCTGGAGCCCACCCGCAAAAATACAGCTCCTTGTATTGCATACGCATCTTATAAAATACATAAGATGAATCCTGAGGCCAGAATCGTTGTGGCTCCCTCGGACCATATCATCCTGAAAGAAGAAGTGTTTTCCGAGATCATTAAGGCAGCCCTGCAGGCAGCCTTCGACGACCGTCTGCTGACCCTGGGCATTACCCCAAGCAGGCCCGATACGGGTTACGGCTACATCCAGTTTATTGATGATGGCGTAAACCCCCATGACTCAAGAATGAAAAAAGTAAAAACCTTCACGGAGAAACCCAACCTTGAACTGGCCGAATCCTTTTTGAAAAGCGGAGATTTTTTATGGAACAGCGGTATTTTTATCTGGTCCGCCAAATCCATCATCGACGCTTTTGAAAAATACCAGCCCGAAATCAGCTATATTTTCCGTGAAGCCTTTGAAAAATATAACACCCCCGATGAGCAGGAATACATGGATGTGGCCTATGCCGCATGCAAAAGCATTTCAATAGATTATGCCATCATGGAAAAAGCCGACAATGTTTACGTTTTTGTTTCTGATTTTGGCTGGTCCGACCTGGGTACATGGGGATCCCTTTTTGATGTGCGGCCCAAAGACGAAAACCAAAACGCCGTTATCGGGAAAAATGTCATGATTTACGATTCCAAAGACTGCATCGTCAATGTTCCGGATGATAAACTCATCATTATTCAGGGCCTTGATGATTACATTGTCTCTGAATCGGACAACGCACTGCTGATTTGCCAGAAATCACAGGAACAGCAAATCAGGAAGTTTGTCAACGACATCAAACTCAAAAAAGGGGAGGAGTTTATCTGAAATCCAGAACAGAATCCTTTTTTTCATAACTCATTAATATCATTGTAAACCCTTGAAACATCCTAATACATGCAGGAGGATGATTATTGAAGATTGAATAAAGAGGATAGATGATGGAAGATAGAGGATAGAGGATAGAGTTTAACTCTACTTTCCACCTTCCAACATCTAATTTCTACCTTCTACCCCCGATTCGCAACCTGAGATCCATTTACAAAG
>SLRE01000107.1 GCA_007131125.1 Bacteroidales bacterium
CACATAACCACCGTATATTCCAACACCCATAGCATTCCAGGTGGCCTGGGTAAATACCCCTGCATTGATGATGGTATTGTTGTGTCCGGGGCTTAACTGCCAGGCTTCCAATGCTTCTTTTGCCAGGGGCACGGATGAAGACACGGGCCAGTAACTGTAAACAATTTCATACCCACGGCCCGGATAGTTTGATACCTCACCGGGTTTGTCCCACATGCAATGGGGGTTGCTGTGGTCGGAAGTGTAACAGCATTGGCTCCATGGCCCGTTATCCGACCAACTGTGCATGTTGCAATGGTCATCATAGGGTTTGTTTTCGAAAAGGTCTATGGCATGGGCCTGCGCCACAATGGTCAGGTTGAATGAGAGGGGAATGGGGTCTTTTCCCTTTTGCTCCCGGTAGGCATTAATTTTTTCATAAAGCTTTACCTCTTCTTCAATCAGGCAAAGTTCTTCAACTCCAACCGGGAACTCTCCCGACAGTGCCGGCCATGGGAAAAACAGCATCAGTAAAAACGATAATTTTTTCATGTGGGCAGAATTATATTTCTTTAACGGGAAAAATTCATTTTTCTTTTCCCAAAAAAAAAGAGGCTTTCGTTTGGTCCGAAAGCCTCCCAAAAGAATGCCGCAAATGCTTAATTTCTGTCCAAAGCATTGAGGTCTTCAAAAGCAAGTTTCAGGCGCTCTTTCATGGTTTCTTCACCTGCCCTGAGCCAGGCCCTTGGGTCGTAAAACTTTTTGTTGGGCTTTTCTTCCCCTTCGGGGTTTCCGATCTGCCCCTGCAGGTAGCCTTCATTTTTCTTGTAATAGTTTTTTATTCCTTCCCAGAAAGCCCATTGGGTATCGGTATCAATATTCATTTTGATTACTCCGTAGTCAATGGATTCCCGGATCTCCTCCCTTGAAGAGCCGCTTCCTCCGTGAAAAACAAAATTAACGGGATTGGGTGCGGTGTTAAATTTTTCCTGAATATGCTTTTGTGAGTTTTTTAGGATCACCGGCTGGAGTTTTACGTTTCCGGGCTTATAAACACCGTGAACATTGCCAAAAGCAGCGGCGATGGTAAACTGGTCGGAGACTTCCATTAAAGATTCATACATGGCGGCAACCTCTTCGGGCTGTGTGTAAAGCTTGGAGCTGTCAATATCGGAATGGTCTACACCATCCTCTTCACCACCGGTAACACCTAGCTCCACCTCCAGGGACATCCCCATGCGGCTCATTCGCTCATGATATTTTTTGCTGATGGCAATGTTGTCCTCAAGGGTTTCTTCCGAGAGGTCAAGCATATGGGAACTGAACAAGGGTTTTCCATGGGTTTTGAAGTTTTCTTCACTGGCATTTATTAACCCATCTATCCAGGGGAGCAATTTTTTGGCGGCATGGTCGGTATGTAGAATAACCCTTACCCCATATTCTTTGGCCATCATTGCCACGTGATGGGCACCTGAAACAGCCCCTGCAATGGCGGCTTTCTGGTTTTCGTTGGAAAGGGATTTTCCGGCAAAGAACTGGGCACCCCCGTTGGAGAATTGAATGATCACCGGGGAGTTTACCTCCCGGGCTGCCTCAAGAACGGCATTTACTGAATTGGTTCCGACAACATTTACGGCAGGCAGGGCAAACTTATGCTCCCTTGCTATGCGGTAAAGTTCATTTACGTCTTTTCCAGTCAATACCCCAGGCTCAATATGCTTCAAAAGTTTTTCTGACATCTTCAATTTTTCTTTAAGTTTAACTTTTCGGATTTGAGAATTTCAAAATTAGCAAAATTAATACTACGACTGATAAACCCTTTGCCAACATTTTTCTGTCAGGTGAAAAAGGTTTTTTTTAAGTTCAATAATTTTTTGGGGTTTTATGTATCATTTCCCTATTTTTGCCTCATTACCCAGGTGAGGTTGCTTTAATAAAGCATGAGATCACATATTTTTAAAGAATAAAGGTTTTGAAGATTGCGGTTAATACCCGGCTTTTATTGTCCGGTAAGCTTGAAGGGATAGGATGGTTTACCTGTCAGACATTCAAAAAGATGGTAAAAAATCATCCTGAATGTGAATTTCATTTTATTTTTGATCGAAAGTACAATCCGGAGTTTATTTTTTTTTTTTTTATTAAGCCGGTGGTTCTTTTTCCCCAGGCCCGTCATCCCCTGCTTTATTATTGGTTTTTTGAGCATTCCCTTCCCCGTTACCTGAAAAGGACCCGGCCCGATCTGTTCGTATCGCCCGATGGACTTTTGTCCCTTGCCTATCCCGGAAAACAGGTCCCGGTTTTTCACGACCTGAACTTTATGCATCATCCGCATTACCTGCCATTTTTATCCAGGAAATATTACACCAGTTTTTTTCCAAGATATGCCAGGGTTTCAAGTCGGATTGCCACGGTTTCCGAATATTCCAAAAAAGACATCGTGGAAACTTTCGGCTATCCTGCTGAAAAAATTGATGTGGTATACAACGGGGTGAATGAAGTTTTCAGGCCGGTTGAAAAAGGACGCATGGGTGAAATCAGGGAAAAGTATGCAAGAGGCTTTCCTTATTTTGTTTATGTGGGTTCTTTGCACAAGCGAAAAAACATTGACCGCATGCTTCAGGCTTTTGAGCAATTCAAGAAATCTGACAATGGCGGGCATAAGCTGGTGATCGTGGGCGAACCCATGTTTGGGTCTCTTCTTTCCAAAAAGATTTACACTTCCATGAACAGCAAGGATGATTTGATTTTTGTTGGCAGGTTGTATGAAGAAGAGTTGAGAGATGTGATCGGGGGGTCTACGGCCTTGCTTCTGGTTTCGCATTTTGAAGGCTTCGGTATTCCTATTCTGGAAGCAATGAACTGCGATGTTCCGGTAATTACCTCCAATGTTACCAGCATGCCCGAGGTTGCCGGTGATGCCGCTTTGCTGGTTGACCCAGGTTCTGTCAGGTCCATTGCAGATGCAATGTTGAAAATCACTGCTGATGCCAATTTGAGAAACACTCTTGTAGAGCGTGGCAGAACCCAGAGAGAAAATTTTTCCTGGGAAAAAACTGCAGAACGCATGTGGGATTGTATAATAAAAGCTATTGAATAACTTTTTTCTGTTTTCTTTTTCTTGTATAAAAACACCGACTTGTTGTATTAATATTGGTTTTTAATCCATAAAAACGTATATTTGTCCAAATTTGATCAACCCAAAATTTTCCAATATGAGCTCTCATCTGTTCAACCTCCGTTATTTTGCTTTTTTCCTGCTGTTTTTTGGTGTTTTCATCACAGTTAATGCACAGGAAAAAGAAAAGCTAAACACTGCAGGTTTTAAAGAAGCAATTTTTGAGGAACCTGTGATCTTTTCCAAATCTGCTCCTGAAAGCAGGGAAGATGCGATCTGGTATGAAAGTTTTTCGGAAACTTCATCTCAGGAATGGGAGTTTGTGGATTTGGCCGGAAATGGGGGATGGGAACATACTTTTTCCGGATCGCAGGGGCAGTTTGCCGGAGAAGGGCTTCCGATCAATTCACCTTCTTCCGAAGACGGTTTTATGATCCTGGATGCCGATCTGATCAACACCCCTTATGACCCGGGAAACCCCATTATTCCCGATGCATATATTCAAAGCCCTGCAATTGATCTTGGCGATCACTCTTATGTGATCCTGGAATTTTATCACTACTTCAGGTATTTCAGCGGGGCGGAGCTTTTGGTTGGCGTCAGTACCGACGGTGAAAACTGGACCGAATGGAATGTGAAAGGAAATGTGGGGGTTAACCAGTTTTCGCCCAACCCTTTAGTGGAGCAAATCAATATTTCTGAAGTTGCCGGGGGCGCCAATGAGGTTTATATCCGGTTTCATTTCCGGGGAAGCCACTGGTATTTCTGGCAGGTTGACGATGTTTCCATCAAACCCATGACGGCAAACGACCTTTCTGTTGAAAGGGTAAAAACCGGGTTGTATCATCGCATGCCTGAATTTCAGGCTTTGCCCTTCCGTTTTAAAGGGATCATCGAAAACCTTGGATCGGCCACCCAAACCAACGCCTACCTGGAAGTGGATATTAACGAAGGTTTGTTTACCGCCCAAAGTGAAGTTTTTGATGCTCCTTATCAGTTTTATGATACGGTGATCGTTCCTGAAACCTTTCTTCCCCAGGAAAAAGGTCAATACGATGTGGTCTTTACTGTCAACCAGGATCAGGAAGATGACCATCCTGAGAACAACGTTTATGAGCAGTCTTTTTTTATTACCGATACGGTATATGCCCGCGATAATGACGTGCTTACCGGCGGGGCCCATGCCGGAACAGGAGAACCCTATATTATGGCCCTGATGTATGAGGTGCCGCAGCCTGCACAACCCACTTCCGTATCTTTTGTGCTTTCTTCTCTGAACCAGCCCGGAGTTGTGGGCCGTGAGGTAAGGGTGGTGCTTTATGAGATTACTGAAGAACTGGACGCTATTACTCTGGGTGCATCGGAGCTTTATACCATTACATCAGATGACATCCCCCAGGATGTCGGAGAGGGCCCGGTTTCGGTCACCCTGCCTCTGCATCCTGCCGATGGAAAAGGAGATGAGATCATCAATCTAAAAAAAGACCGGGAGCTGCCCGAAATTGGCGGATATTACCTTGACGGCCCCCTTAAAGGAATGCCTAAGCAGTACCTTGCCGCTTTCCAGCAGTTCGGAGGGACTCCCACCATTTTTATAGGCACAGGTCCGGCCTCTTATCAACCTTCTGACATCTGGTATATGTTCACCGATCAGTGGTATGCAATTTATCCGGATACGCGCTGGCCTATGGTTCGCTTTAATGTGAAGGAGGGAGAATGCCCGTGGCTTTTTGTTGATGCCGAAATCACCGATGCAACCGGTATGGATAAAAACGACGGTAGCATTGTTTTAACCGACCTTGATGGGGGAGAACCACCCTACACTTTTTTATGGGATGATCCGGATGCCTCCACCACACAGAATATTCATGGGCTTTATCCCGGCGATTACACTGTATTGATTACAGATGCCAATGACTGTGAATGGGAACGGGTATTTACCGTTTCTGTAACCACGGGTATATTCGAACCCGATGCCATCAGCAGCCTGGAGGTGTTTCCCAACCCTGTAAAAGACCGGCTGCAGGTTCGCTTTTTTATGGAAAAACCCGGAAGTTTGGATGTCGGCCTCTATAGCCTGACCGGTAATAAGCTCTTTTCAAAATCCCGGGAAGATTTTACCGGAGATTTTGAAACAGACTTTTCTATGGGCAACCTTCCATCAGGGGTTTACCTTCTGAAGATTGAAGCCAATGGGCAGGCAGTTACCAGAAAGATCCTCAAAAACTAGCTTTATTTTTCCGGGTTGATATTTGCAGGAATGAATTAATTGCCATAACTTGCAATCTGCTAAAAACTTTTTTCCGGGGCAATGCCCAGGATACTACCATTTTGTAATCAATCCCCGGCCAACATGAGATCGTTATTCCCGGTAACCATTGCCCTGATACTGCTGGCTTCCTGCGGGCAAAATAATGAAGAGGCGGAGCGCCTCCGTCAGGAAAAGGCTCTATTGCAACAGCAGCTCGAAGAAAAAGAAAAAACCCTGAATCAGTTCATTGGCACCCTCAATGAGATTGAAGAAAACCTGCAGTCCATCAGGCAAAAGGAAGATGCCATTTCTCTGGAAGCGGGTAAGGAACTGGAAGTAAACCAGGAGCTTGTCGGAAACATAAACGAAAACATTCGTAAGATTGGTGAATTAATGGAGAGGAACCGCCGGTTGATGAACTCCCTTCACGCAGAGCTGAGTCAGTCCAACCTCCAGATTAAAGAATTTGAGCGGATGGTGCGCAGGCTTCATTATCAGCTTGAGGATAAAGAAACGGAGATATTAATTTTGCGTGATGATCTGGGGCATCTGAACCTGAGGGTTGAGTCTCTCACCGCCGTTGTTGACACCCTTCAAATCCTATCCCGCCAGAAAGACCGGGTAATTGATGAAAAAACCCTGGAACTCAACACCGCTTTTTTTGCCATGGGTTCAAGGAGGGCCCTCCGCGATCAGGGCATCATTAAACCCGAGGGGGGATTTTTAGGAATAGGGAGAGTTCACCGTTTAAAGCCGGACTTTAAACCTGACTTCTTTACCCGTATTGACATGGAGCTCACCAGAGAAATCATCATCCGGGGCAAAAATCCCGAATTCATTACGGTTCATCCGGCAGGAAGCTGGAGGTGGCAGCAGGACGGAGAAACCTTGCAATTGCAGATCCTGCAGCCTGATAAATTCTGGAGTACATCCCGCTACCTGGTATTGGAAACCGAATAGTCTTGTTTTGATCAGAACCCGCTCAGGTCCATGGTTACTGTTGGAATCAATAACAGAAAACCCAGCAGGATCATGATCACGATCAAAGGCCATACCCATTTAACCCATTTGTGATAGGGGATGCGTGCCACACCCAGCACTGCAATAAGTACCCCGGAAGTTGGGGTGATCATGTTGGTAAATCCGTCTCCAAACTGGAAGGCCATAACTGTTGCCTGCCGGGAAATTCCGATCAGGTCGCTGAAAGGAGCCATTATGGGCATGGTAATGGCTGCTTTGGCCGACCCTGATGGGATTACAATATTTACAATGGTTTGAATAACGTACATGACACCAACGGAGGCAACATTGCCAAACTGCCCAAGGGTCCTTGACAGGCCATAAAGGATGGTGTCGATTATGCCGCCGTCTTCCAGCACCACAATAATCCCTCCGGCCAGGCCTACGATAATGGCTGCAGACATGATGTCTTTTACTCCGTCAAGAAAAGAGTTAGCAATGTCGTTGGCCGATTTGTTGATGGAAAGCCCTGCGGCAATGCCCATTCCGAGGAAAAGGGTGGCAATTTCCATTACATACCATCCATAACCCATTACCCCTACAATCAGGAAAAGAATAGTGTAGGCCAGCAACAGCAATACAAAAAAGTGTACCGACTTTTTTAGTGTGAAATATCCTGCCAGGGCAAAAATTACCGTTACCACCGGTAAAATGGTCATGGTTACTGATGAGTTTCCAATTGTTAGTGTGGTGATGGGGTAAAGAAACGAAAAGATTGCCAGGATAAGGGTAACAAACCCATAAACGATCCACGCCATTTTTGGGGTGTAATAAGTTACATCTTCGGGGTCGTCAGATTTGCGGTTGCGCCAGTAGCTGTCTTCCTCATACATGATGGAGGATTTGGGGTTTTTCCTTACTTTGGCCACATACCTGAGCACAAAGGTAATCCCAACCAGGTTGATTACCATCCAGGCAAACAGCCGGTATTCGATCCCTGAAAAAAGAGGCAGGTCTGCAAGCCCCTGTGCAATGCCTATGGTAAAGGGGTTTAAAATGGCCCCGGCAAAACCAAGGTGGGCAGCGATATATACCATACACACCCCGGTAATGGAGTCATAGCCCATAGAAATAGCAAGCGGGATCAGGATGATAATAAATGCAATGGTTTCTTCACTCATTCCGAAAATGGCCCCAAAAGCACTGAACAGCAGCATGATCATTACAATAATGATATTGTCCACACCTAGTTTTTTCAGGAAGCGGTTTCTTTCAAGCTTTCGGGCGTATTTAAGAAAGGAAAGTATCCCAACATCTATTGCCTTGGTTTGATTCATGATCCAGAAAGCTCCCCCGATCATCAAAATAAAAACGATGATGTTTGACTGGCGGACAAATCCGTTGAAAAGGGCCGACAGCACCTGCCAGGTTTGAATCTGGCTGTCAACGGTGGTTTGGTAGGGTTCGGGAAGATCTTCCTCAAAATAGAACACCATGCTGGTGCGCTCCTTACCGTCAATTACTACTGTTTCTTCTATGTATTGCCCCGGGGGTATAAACCAGGTTAAGATGGCGGCAATAACAATGATACCAAAAACGATAACGTAGGTGTGCGGAACTTTTTTTAACATTTAGCAAAGAATTTTTCGGTATTATTTTATTGAGAACTTTTCTCCGGGCAAATAAATATCCAGCTTCAGGTTTTTTGCCCCCAGCTTATGCTCATAATGATGGGCAGAGTGCTCCGGATTACTGTAAACCAACACCTGGGAAACGCCAACCACTTCTGCCGAATCTCCTCTTACCAGTATTGCCGTGGACTCATCAATTCCGATGCCCGGCAGGTGCGGATACTCGATAACGGCGCTGATAAGCCGGTTGTGCCGGCTTCTCCAGACAAAATGCTGGTCGATGATGGCGGTTTTCAGCAGGCCAAGTCCATCGGCTATTTCAATGTTTTCAGACTCTATGGTGCGGAAAGTGGAGCGATAATCTTCGTAACGGAGTTCATCTCCTGTGATCATTTTTTCGCTCATTACGGCGGCACCGGCACTGGTGCCTGCAATCAAGGCTCCCTGCTGATAGGCATGATGAATGGCGTCAAAAATTGGAGTTTCCCTTACAATTTCCATAAAACGGTTCTGGTCCCCTCCGCTGATGTAAATCAGTTTGGCTTCCCTCATCACTTCAATCCATTCCTCTTTTGGGTCCTTTTCGAGCTCAAAGTTGTAGCCTTTGATGCGCCCGGGTTCTATGCCCAGTTCCAGGAAAGATTCGGAAGACCAGATAATGGCCGAGTCCGGCACAGCGCTCGACATGGGCAGGATCACTATGTCGCCACCCTCATAAATTCCTGCTTCCTGAGAAAGCCGGTCCATTAACTCAAGAGAACGGTGGCCTCCGCCAATAATAAACAATGACCCTTTGGGCTGGTCCTGTTCACGGTTATTTTGTTGATTGGGCTGCTGGCAGGAAAGAAAAACCAGGCATGCGAAAAAAAAGACAAATACTTTCCGAATCATTTTTTTGTATGTGGTTTAACGCAGGAGCCAGGTCTGGCCTGGCTCCTGCGTATTGGTTTTAAGCTTACTCCGCAAATACTTCTATATCGGTAATAAAGATCTGGAACATGTCGGTTACATCATAATGCCTGACGGCAATATAGATCTGCTCGCCTTTATAATCGGATATGTCAATTACCCTCTCAAATGCGGTCCAGTTTGGGGTATCCTCAGTAAATCTTTCATCAAAGACCTTTTCAAAATCATCTACCTCCATTTCTGCATTGGAAATAAAGATACCATAGTTTTCCTGTCGAAACTCTTCGCCCGAAGCTGTCACCCCGACATGATACCTCAGCATGAGGGTTTCCCCTTCGCCTACTGCGGAGGCATCTATTAATGGTGTGATCAACCAGTTATCCGGGGTAAGGGCTCCGTCCTGGGAATCCCATGAGGCACTTCTTACGATTGGGCCGTATTCTTCCTCATCGGGCTGGTAAAACCAGGTGTGTCCGTCACCATCAAGGTCCCATACCGTAAATTGTGGAGGAATATCTTCTACAGAAGAAAAGTCTTCCAGGAAAGGAACCGGCACTGCACCCACTACAAGGGTAAGGGTTGTGGTGTGCTGCAACTTATTGTAGTGCAGGTCTTTTTCACTTTCCGCAGTCAGGGTAACCCTATACTGACCGTATTCTTCATAAATGACATAGGGATTTTCTTCGGTGGATTCCTCTCCGTTGCCAAAATCCCAATGATAGCCTACGGCATTGATGGATTCGTTGATAAACTGCACCCCGAAAATGATTTCCCCGGTTTGATCGTGGGTAAGGGTGTCTACTTCATAAGTAAAGTATGCCTGTGTGCTGGCCTCCGGCACAGGGAAGTCGTCGTCGTTACATGAGACTACCGCCACGGTTATTGCCAGCAGCAGGGACAGCAGTCCTAAATTGACTTTTATTTTTTTCATTGATTTCATTGTTTTCTGAGTTTACAGATTAATAACCTTCATTCTGATACATTCCCTCGTGATCATTGGCAAGGATTTCTGATAAAGGAATGGGAAATAGCAACTGATGCTCGCTTGTAACATTTTCAAGGACTTCCATGGCACGATTGGTGCGCACCAGGTCGAACCAGCGGTGCCCTTCAAAAGCAAATTCTTTCTGGCGCTGAATTTCCACTTCCTGGAGCAAAGCCGGATAATTGGAGGTGGTAACCGGCAATAGTCCAGCCCTTTCCCTGATCGCATTGATATCTTCACGGATCAGGTCAAGGTTGGCATCTTCTTTCAGGATCATGGCTTCTGCACGGATCAGGTGCATTTCGGCCAGGCGGAAGATGTAAACATTATCGGTTCCGGTTTGTATGTCGGTATATTTATTGCCATAGGGGTCAGCACCTTCAAAACTTATTGAAGTTTCCATTCTAAGGTCGTCTTCCGAGAAGGAATCAATAAATTCCTGCGGAGGGGCTACCTCGTATCTTCCTGACAAAGCGGTAGGGAAGAAATAGAAGCCTAAGCGGTTGTCTTCCTGCTCATTGAAGGCAAGTTCAAAAACAGATTCCATACTGCCTCCGTTAATGAAAAGGTTGGCATAGTCCGGCTCCAGGTTCAGGCCGTAGTCTTCGATAACATGGGTAGCAAATGCAATGGCGTCATCCAGATGGGCTTCGTTATCACGGATAAAATAGTCGTGAAGCTTAACGCGGGCCATCAGGGCCTGTGCGGCGGGTTTTGAGGCTCTTCCCATGCTTATTTGTTCGGTTATATGCTCCATGGCAAATTCCAGGTCATCATAAATGAGCTCCAGGACAGTTTCCATACTTTGTCTTGGAATGTTGAGGTCTGCATCTCCTGCGGTTGCCGGTTCGGTTCTGACAGGAATCGGGCCAAACAACCTCATCAGGTTGTAATGATGTAAAGCCCGCAAAAACCTTAATTCGGCCATTGCCCGGTTTTTACTGGCGTCATTCATCAGGTCCGGGTCAACATCCGGTATTGCTGCCAATGTATTGTTTACCCGGTTCAGGGCAATGTAGATGCTTGACCATATGCTTTCTACATATACGTTATCGGCAAGGATGTTATTGCTGTTAACCTGGTCGTAACCGTCGTGTGTTCCGGTCCACCTCAGGTTGTCAGCGGCCAGATCTCCAAAAATGAGGTAATGGCGAGCATAATATCCGTTGCTTTGCATGGCTGAATAACAGCCGTTAATGGCCCGTTCTACATCCTGGGCGGTGTTGATGGCTTCATCGGAGGGGATGCTGTGATACGGATCGGTGTCCAGTAAATCCTCACAACCGGTCAACCCCCAGATAAGCAGTGCAAATAATATGATTGATTTTTTCATTTTTCTGGGTTTTTTTTTAAAGTCCAACATTAATTCCAACAGAAACCGACCGGGTCTGGGGGTAGGTAAAAAAGTCAGTACCCCTGATCAGGTCGGCATCCCCTGCATAGTTTACTTCGGGGTCCATCCCGGTATAATTGGTGAAGGTCAAGAGGTTTTGCCCCGATATGAATACCCTGGCATTTCTGATTCCGATTCTTTCAACTGTCCCGGGGCTCAGGTTATAGCCCAGGGTCAGGTTTTTAATCCTGAGGTATGAGCCGTCTTCAATAAATCTTGAGGAAATGCGGTTATTCAGATTGGGGTCTGTGGTGGTTGCTCTTGGCATATAGGTAATGTCGCCAGGTTGGCGCCAGCGGTCCAGAATACGGGTGGTTTGATTGTCTTCTCCTTTCATGCTTTCAATAAACATCAGGCTGCCGTTATAAATATCGTTTCCGTATGAAAACTGGAGGAAAACATTCAACTCAAAGGGTCCGTAAAAAAAGTTGTTGGTAAACCCTCCGGTAAAGTCCGGGTTGGGGTCGCCGATTTTCATTCTTTCTTCCGAAAAAACGATGTCACCTGTGGAGGGGTCTACCCCATAGCTTTTGTAACCATAGAAAATCCCGATGGGTTCCCCAACCCTTACACTGTTGCTGGCCCTTCCCAGGTTATCCAGCGGCTGGTCCTTGTAAAGTGCCAGTACCTTGTTGCGGTTCCGGCTGATGTTGAAGTTGGACGTCCATTGAAATTCAGAAGTTTCAATGTTTACGGTTTTTAAAGTAACTTCAATTCCTCTATTTTCAAGCTCCCCGATATTGGAGGTAATGCTGGAAAACCCAGAGGTAAGGGAAACCGGGCGACTGAACAGCAGGTCTTTGGTGTGATTGTTATAATAATCAAAGGTAACATCAATCCTTTCTCCCAACAATGCGAAATTCAAGCCGGCATTGAATTGTGTGGTGGTTTCCCATTTCAGGTCGGGGTTGGGCAACTGGGCCGGCGCAATACCGGCTTGTCCCATATAATTGAGTCCGCCCCGGAATAAAGACATGAAAGCATAGTCGGGAATTCCGTCGTTTCCGGTTAAACCATAGCTGACCCTGAGCCTGAACTCATCAAAAAAGTCAAAAGTTTGGCGGAAAAACTCTTCTTCGTGCATCCGCCAGGCAACCGATGCGGCCGGGAAAAACCCGTAGCGGTTATCCTGGCTGAATTTTGAAGAACCATCCATCCTGGCACTCAGCGAAAGGATGTAACGGTAATCGTAGTTGTATCTGACCTGTCCGAAGTAAGAGTTGATGCTGCGGTCCAGGGCATTGGCATACGCTTCGGTAATGGTGGCGGCATCGCTTACATACTGGAAGTTTTCATTCGGAAAATCCACAGCCCTGATGAAGCTGTTCCTTCTCTGGAAAACCTCAAATGAATAACCCAGCAATGCATTTACATTGTGGGATTCCCCAAAGGTATTGATGTATTGAAGCAGGTTGTTGGAAACCAGGTTCATTACATTGTTCTGGGCTTCCAGTCCAATGCCGTTTGAACGGGCACCCTGCCTGGTGGTAATGGGGTCGTAACTATGCTCTCTCAAACTCATGTAGTCAACGCTCCATTTTGTATTGAAGGTAAAGTTTTCAAGAAAACGATAATCCAGGAAAACATTTCCCTGGGTGCGGTAAGAGTGGGCTTCATTGATGGCTTCTTTTCCGATGGCAACCGGGTTGGCATAAAACCCGTCTTCATTATAGGTTCCATCCTCATTGTAAATGGGGTAAATGGGGGGACGGCTGATGGCCAGGGGCAAAGGGGCATTAATGGAAGCATCACCTTCTACCCTTTTGTTTAGTGAATAGCTCATCCCAAAACCGGCCCCGATTTCCAGGTTGTCGTTTACCCGGTGGTCCAGATTCATGCGGGTATTGAGCCTTTCATATGAAGTTCCAAGTACAATTCCTTCCTGGTCGAAATAGCTTCCCGAAACAAAAAACCGGGTTTCGCCAACCCCGCCTCTTGCCGACAATTCATAGTTGGCAATGGGTGCAGTACTCAGCACCTCATCCAGCCAGTCGGTGTCAATGGGTGGGTCATGAGCAGGGTCGGTTCCCCGGTATTCGTGCCATTGTTCTGCATTAAGCATCTCCAGTCGGTTCTCCAGCTGCTGAATACCTATAGAAGAACTGAAGTTGATTTCGGTAACATCTTTGGCTCCTCTTTTGGTTGTGATAAGCACCACCCCATTGGTAGCCCTGGCCCCATAAATGGCTGCGGCCGAAGCATCCTTCAATATGGTGATGGATTCAATATCCGCAGGGTTAAGATCCGACAAGGCATTGATGCCCTGCCCTGAAAAGCCAACCTGTCCGTAGTCACCGGTAATCATCGGAACCCCGTCAATAACATAAAGGGGTTCATTTCCTGCGCTGATGGAGCTGCTGCCCCTGATGCGCACAGTGGTTCCGGCACCGGGTGTTCCTGAATTCTGGGATATCTGCACCCCGGCCGACCGTCCCTGCAGCACTCCATCCACAGTCCTCAGCGGGTTGTCGCGGATGGCTTCTTCACCCACCACACCAAGGGAGCCGGATATGAGCCGGCTGGATTCGGTTCCGTATCCAACCACTACCACCTCTCCAAGGCGGGCAACATCCATCTCCATGCCTACATTGATGGTGGTGCGCCCCTCAACAGGAACGTTCTTGGTGACCATCCCCACGTATGAGAAGGTCAGGGTGTCCTTGGGGTTCACATTTATGTTGTAGCGCCCGTCCATATCGGTAATGGTACCCCGGGAGGTTCCCTTTACCATCACGGTAACCCCCGGAAGCGAGATATTGTCTTCCATTACGGAGGTAACGGTGCCTTCAACGGTTATTTCCTGGCCCATAAGCCCAAGGCCTGAAAATAAAAAGGCAATAAATAAAATAATTTTGTTTTTCATTGATTGTTGTTTTGGTTGTTAGAGAAACAGTTATAAAAAATTACATGAAGCAATACAATCGGTTTTTCCCCAGCAAAAATCAAAAACACCCCGGGAGGGAATACCCTTCAGACGACTGCCCGGGCTATCCGTTTTGATTCTGCAGGAAAAACTATGGCTCAGCACCAATGGGGAAGAAACAAATGGAGGTATTTACCATCATAAATAACCGATTAACCACGCAATAATACTAATTTTTCAGGTTATTTTTTTGAGAATGATAAAGTTTTTTCTTTTTGAAAAGTGAAATAAAATGACGGGAAGCTGTTTTCGGCCTTAAACCCGGAGAGAGAAAAACATAAAATTGTATTAATTTTGTGCCCTGACCAACAAAGAAAAAGTTTTACACGAGACAAATATTGTAAAAGGTTGATTTCATGAAAGAATTAAAAAGAAGCCGGGTTGCGGATTTGCTGAAAAAGGATTGTAGTGAGCTTATTGGCAGTGAAATTAATGTAAAAGGATGGGTGCGCACCAAACGGGGCAACAAAAAGGTGGCCTTTATCGCCCTGAATGATGGTTCAATTATTCACAACATTCAGGTGGTTGTGGATGTGCCGGCCTTTGAGAATGATGAATTGCTGAGGAACATCACCACCGGCTCCTGCATTTCTGTTAACGGGCAGTTGGTTGAATCCAAAGGCAAAGGGCAGCAGGTCGAGATACTTGCTTCAGAAATAGTTTTATATGGAACAGCTGATCCTGAAAAATATCCCTTACAGAAAAAAGGGCATACCCTCGAGTTTTTAAGGGAAATAGCCCACCTTCGGCCGCGCACCAATACCTTTGGTGCCATTTTCAGGCTCAGGCATGCTTTGTCTTTTGCTATTCACAAGTTTTTTAACGACCATGGGTTTTACTACCTTCACTCACCCATCATAACAGGCTCTGATGCCGAAGGAGCCGGGGCCATGTTCAGGGTTACCACTCTTGACCCGAAAAACCCTCCGGTGGATGAAAGCGGAAAAATTGATTATTCCAAAGACTTTTTTGGCAAAGAGACCAACCTTACGGTATCCGGACAGCTTGAAGGAGAGCTTGGCGCCCTGGCGTTAAGCAACATTTATACTTTTGGCCCCACCTTTCGGGCCGAAAACTCCAACACCGCCCGGCACCTTGCAGAATTCTGGATGATAGAGCCGGAAATGTCCTTTTATGACATCCATGACAACATGGACCTTGCGGAGGAATTTTTGAAATACCTGGTCGGCTATATCATGGAGCATTGCGAAGACGACCTTCTTTTTCTTGAAAAGATGTATGATAAGGAACTGATGAGCCGGTTGAAACTTGTTGTGAACAGTAAGTTTGAGCGGCTTACCTACACAGAGGCAATAAATATCCTGGCAGCATCAGGGCAGTCCTTTGAATTTCCGGTAAAATGGGGGGTTGACCTTCAATCGGAGCATGAGCGGTATCTTGTGGAGAAACACTTCAAAAAACCGGTGATCCTCACCGATTATCCGCGCGACATAAAAGCGTTTTACATGAAGCAAAATGACGATGGAAAAACCGTCAGGGCCATGGATGTTTTGTTTCCGCGTATTGGGGAGATTATTGGAGGGTCGCAGCGTGAGGAAGACCATGATAAGCTTCTGGCCCGCATCAAAGAAATGGACATTCATATTGAAGACGTGTGGTGGTATCTGGAAACCAGGAAGTTTGGCACTGCCCCCCACAGTGGTTTCGGACTGGGGTTTGAGCGCCTGATGCTCTTCATTTCGGGAATGGGCAACATCAGGGATGTGATTCCGTTTCCCCGCACCCCGCAGAATGCAGAATTTTAACCGGGAAGTTGGAGCCTATTAATTTTTTTTATAAATTGTATCCGGATTGGAACCCTGCGGCAATGTAGGTTTGGTTGCAAAGAAGAAACTGTAAAATAACGGGTTTATGTTAAAACAGAGATTACAGCAAAAGCTTTTACAAAAATTGTCACCCCAGCAGATTCAGCTCATGAAACTGCTGCAGGTTCCTACCGTGATGCTCGAACAACGGATTAAACAGGAAATAGAAGAAAACCCGGCCCTGGAGGAAGGCCTTGACGAACAGGATGAGGTCGAAGCCTCCAATGAAGAGGATTACGAAGATGCTTATGATGATACCGGGGAAGATGAGATTTCAGAAGAACCCGAGGTGAATCCCGAAGACGAGTTTGACCTTTCCGACTACATTGAAGATGACGAAATACCTACCTACCGCTTAAGTGCAAACAATACCAGTGCCGATGATGAGCAAAAGGATATCCCTTATTCTTCGGGAATGAGTTTTCAGGAACTTCTTCTTTCCCAGCTTGGGATGAGAAAGCTCGATGACAGGGAATACCTTATTGCTTCGCATATTATCGGCAACATTGATGAAGCCGGTTATTTGCAGCGCGACATCCACGCTTTAATTGATGACCTGGCTTTTAATCAAAACATACAGACCGACTTTAAAGAAGTGCTGCGTTTGTTGCGTCTGATACAGGAGTTTGACCCGGCTGGGGTGGGTGCCAGGGACCTGCAGGAGTGCCTGTTATTGCAGATTCGTCGCAAAACCCCCAAAACCCAGGCCATTGAAAATGCAACCCTGCTGCTGGAAAAAAACTTTAACGACTTTACCCGCAAGCATTACGAAAAAATAAAAAAGAAACACAACCTGAGCGACCAGGAATTGAAACAGGCCATTGACGAAGTTTTGAAACTGAACCCGAAGCCTGGCAATTCTGTGCACGACTCCGGCAAAGGATCCCATTTTATTGTTCCCGACTTTATTGTATCCATAAATGAAGGAGAACTGGAGCTGACTCTGAATTCTCGCAATGCCCCGGATTTGCGTATTAACCGTACCTATTCCGAAATGCTGCAGACCATGGCTGAGAGCAAGGGAAAAGTTGATAAGCGGCAGAAAGAGGCCCTCAGCTTTGTGAAGCAAAAACTCGACAGTGCCAAATGGTTTATTGACGCCATCCGCCAAAGGCAAAACACCCTTTTGGTTACCATGGAAGCCATTTTGAATTACCAAAAGGATTATTTCCTTACAGGTGATGAAACCAAATTAAAACCCATGATCCTGAAGGACATTGCCGATATTGTTAATCTTGACATTTCAACCATTTCCAGGGTTGCCAACAGCAAATACGTGCAAACTCCCTATGGCACTTTCCTGCTGAAAACCTTTTTCTCAGAATCTCTTCAAACCGAAAAAGGGGAGGAGGTCTCTACCCGGGAAGTGAAAAAAATACTGCAGGATTGTATTGAAGCTGAGGACAAAAAGAAACCCCTCACCGACGATGAGCTTGCCGCTATTCTAAAAGAAAAAGGGTACAATATTGCCCGCCGAACTGTGGCAAAATACCGTGAGCAGCTTGATATTCCTGTTGCCCGACTCAGAAAGGAGCTGCTTTAAGATGAAATTGGAGCAAACCATTTCCCGACTTTTTTCCTCGGTGTTTCATCCCCTTGTTATTCCTACCCTCGGGTTAATTATACTTTTTAACCTTCCTACTTTTGTTGCCTTTTCCATTCCCGATCAGGCCAAAAGGTTTATTTTGCTGATGGTTTTCATCAATACAGCATTGCTGCCGGTATTGAGTATTTTTTTACTGAAACGAACCGGGATAATTAAGGATGTTTTGCTGGATGACCGAAGCGACAGGATCATTCCTTTGTTAATGGCCTCCATATTTCTTTTTATTACCTATTATCTTTTGCGGCGGGTGAACCTTCCTTCCATCATTTATTTTTACCTGATGGGCGCCACATTAATGGTGCTGGCGAGTCTTGTCATCACTTTCTGGTGGAAAATAAGCATCCATATGGTTTCGCTGGGAGGCATTACCGGTTTTTTGATCTCCACGGCTTTGTTGCTCAATGTCAACATTTCCCTTTTGATCATACTGGTGTTTTTGATTTCCGGGATGGTAGGAACCTCCCGGGTAATATTAAACTCCCATAATCTATCCCAGGTTTTTGCGGGATACCTTATGGGAGTCGGGATAATGCTGGCTTTGTTCTTTTTCCTGAGGGCTTAGAACAATATAAAGGTCAGCCCCACCGAAAACGGGTTCATTTCTTCGGCATTATTTCCTGAAAACACATCGGTAAGGGGCATATAGGCATTCAGGGTAACCCTGCCGTATCCTATTCTTCCGGTAATTCCAAAGCGAAATTTTTCAATTTGCTCAAGCCTGTGTTCCTTGAATTTGATATCATGGCCGAATACCTCATCTTCTCCCACAAACTTGGTGTGGGCATTTATCAGGTATCCGCCTTTAATGCCGGCATGGATGCGGAATGTATGGGGCAGGGTACGGGTTCTGAAGCGCAACTCAACCGGGACATCAAGATAGTTAAGGCTTATTTTGTTTTTGTCGTAATCTGCCTCAATCGGCTCGAAATTGTAAGTATCGGTATCCGGGTCATAAATATAGTAATGGTCGCTATAGAGGTTGTGGCTGGCAAAACCCAGACCGGTAGCGACGCTGAAATTGGAAGTTCCTAAAACAAAATCCTGGAGAATGTATATTCCCACCCCACGGTTGATGGTATTCATATCCATGTTGGCAGGTTCATTCTGCCAAACGTCGGTAAACAGGTCCAGCAAAAAGCGTTCGGATGGGCGCATCCGAACCGGATTGCTGGCAAAGGCCGTATTGCCCAACAAAATTAAGGCAACAAATACAATCAATGTCCTTTTCATTTTGGATTCTTTTGGTTAAAAAATGTTTCAAAAACCTGAAAACGGTGATGGTATTAAAATTACAAAAAAACGCAAACACCGCGATAAAACTTCCTTAGCTCTAAAACAGTGCCAAAGGGAAAAAGTTTTATTGGTTATTTTTATCTGCCTTGTTAATATGGGGCTGAAACGATTTCCAGTAGGTCATATCTACTGAGGCTTTTTCGCCGTCTGCAAGGATATGGGAATATAAACTTTTAAACTCTTCGAACCCATGTCGGAAATGTGCTTCCATTACTTCCACCATTTCGGGGGTATAGGATTTTTTTAACATGCCGGTGATTAAAAACCCCGGCAGGTAAAACAGGTTAAAGGGAAAAACTCCGAATGGACTCCAGCCCTTGCTGAGGCAAACCTTAAAGCCTTCTTTTATGGCCCTGCCAGAGTGGCTTACCAGCTTTTTATTTTCTGCAAAACTTCTTACACTTCCTGCTTTAGTGGCGGCCCCGAAGGTTGCCGTTTGCCAGACTACCTGTGATTTGATCCATGAATTGATCCTGTGGGTGGATGCCGGACGCAAACCGGCGGCCTCCATTATTTTCATGACCTCTTTCAGGCGGGGAGTGGATTGACCGTTTGGCTCACCGATCATTGTATTTCCCCTGCCGAAAAGGTAAGTGTTTACGGAGTTTTCCGTGCGCCCCCCTCCGGTCATGCCCGGATAACCAAGCAGGTACCTGCCTTTTGGAAAATGTTTTTTGATGTAACCGGTTTCATTCCACATATTACCTAAAAACAACACGTGGGCATCCCCTGAATATTTGGAGATGTATGGTACGGCATCTTTAAGCTGAAAATTTTTTATGGCAACAATGATCAAATCAAACGGACGTCTTGGATCAAGACGGTCAATGGTTTGAGGCCGGAAAACGGTTTGCTCATATTCCTTTTTCTTATCCCTCATATCGGTGCAGGCAATGGTAATGCCCGAATGGCTGTATCTTACCAGGCGTTGCTTTCGCACCAGCAGGCTCACATCATACCCGGCTTCTGACAACTGCCATGCAAAGGTGGTGCCAATCACCCCGGCTCCAAATACCAATATTTTCATAAATAATTGGTTTAATTTTTATCTATGACAAAAATATAAACACTAATCCATTAAATGACATTTTTTTTGGGAAATACCCTTTTGCAGGAAGGTTTTATTAATTTTACATGGTTCGAGGAACCTTTGCAATACCATGAACCAGGATTACCTGAGTACATCCATAGAGTTTTTAAAAGGAGTAGGTCCCCAGAGGGGAGATCAACTGAAGCAGGAAGCCGGGATTTACACTTTCGGGGACTTGCTTGAGTTTTTTCCTTTCCGCTATATCGACCGGAGCAAGTTTTACAAGATCCGCGAAACAACCCCGGATATGCCTTATGTTCAGATCAGGGGTTATATTTCAGACATTCAGCTTCACGGGCACAGGCGCACTACACGCATGACAGCCACTTTGAGCGATGAGACCGGAAGCATGGAGCTGGTATGGTTCAGGGGTTTTAAATGGTTAAAGAACAGCTTTAAAAAAGAGGTGGAATATATCGTTTTTGGCAAACCCACCCTTTTTGGCAGGAAATATAATATTGCCCATCCTGAGGTTGAGCCGGTTACACCTGGTGCCATTAACCAGGAATCGGCCATGCAGCCTGTATACAACTCTTCTGAGAAGTTGCGGGCAAAAGGGCTGGACAGCAAAGGGTTAGGGCGGCTTTTGAAAACCCTTTTGCCACAGGCACGGCCCCATATCAGGGAAACCCTTCCTGAAGAGGTTTTGCGCCCCCTGAGGTTACCCGGGCGCAAAGAAGCCCTTACCAATGTGCATTTTCCATCTGACCCCCAGTCCCTGCGCAAGGCAAGGGCCCGGCTGAAGTTTGAAGAGCTTTTTTACATTCAGCTCAACCTGCTGCGGCACAAGCAGATCAGGCTGCAAAAAACCGGGGGACACATCTTTAAGAAAATCGGAGAAAACTTCAACACCTTTTATCACCAGGGGTTTTCTTTTGAGCTGACCGGTGCCCAGAAAAGAGTGCTGAAGGAGATCCGCCAGGACACCCTCTCAGGCAAGCAGATGAACCGGCTGCTTCAGGGTGATGTGGGAAGCGGCAAGACAGTTGTTGCGGTAATGGCTCTGCTGATGGCTTTGGACAATGGTTTCCAGGGTTGCCTGATGGCTCCTACTGAAATATTGGCTTTCCAGCATTTTGAATCGGTATCCAACATGCTGAAAAACCAGGGTGTAAAAGTGGGCCTGCTGACCGGGTCAACCAAAACAGCCCAAAGAAAGGAGTTGTTGAAAGCCCTGAAGGAGGGGGAACTGAAAATCCTGATTGGCACCCATGCCCTTATTGAAGATGTAGTGCAGTTTGAGCGTCTTGGCATGGTGGTGGTAGATGAACAACACCGGTTTGGTGTAGCCCAGAGGGCCAAATTATGGGCCAAAGGCAAAGTGCCACCCCATGTTTTGGTAATGACCGCTACACCCATTCCGCGTACTCTGGCCATGACCCTTTATGGTGACCTGGATGTTTCGGTAATTGACGAGCTGCCCCCCGGACGAAAGCCCATTAAAACCGTTCATCAATACGATGCCAACCGCTTAAAGGTTTTTGGATTCATGCGTGAACAGATCAGGCAGGGGAGGCAGATTTACGTTGTATATCCGTTGATCAATGAGTCTGAAAAACTGGACCTGAAAGACCTTCAGGATGGATACGAAAGCATTGTGCGGGAGTTTCCCCTGCCGGATTATGCGGTAAGCATTGTGCACGGCAAAATGAAACATACGGAGAAGGACTATGAGATGCAGCGGTTTGTAAAGGGAAAAACCCATATAATGGTAGCCACTACAGTAATAGAGGTGGGGATTGATGTGCCCAATGCTTCGGTAATGGTTATCGAAAGCGCCGAGCGTTTTGGTTTGTCGCAGCTGCATCAGCTGAGGGGCCGGGTAGGGCGCGGGGCCGATCAGTCTTATTGTATCCTGATGTCAAAAACCGAATTGAGCAATGATGCCCGTAAACGGTTGCAAACCATGGTAAGATCAACCGACGGGTTTGAAATTGCCGAAACGGACCTTCAGCTCAGGGGGCCTGGCGATATACAGGGTACCCAGCAGAGCGGCATCCTGGATTTAAAAATTGCCGACCTTGCAAAAGATGAACCGATTTTAAAACATGCCCGCCAACAGGCTATTGAAATTCTTACCCAGGACCCTTCTCTCTCCCTACCTTCCAACAAGGTTATACTGCGCAGGTTAAAAGAGCTTTACCACGATAAGCTTTTTTGGAGCAGGATAAGTTGAAAAATCCAAAAAAAACCGCTGCAGAATTTTTCCTGCAGCGGCTAAAACAAGTGTTTTGGTGGTATTTGTTAGTTCAGTATAAACCTTACGGGCATGTTAAACTGTACCCTTACAGGCTGGCCCCTCTGGCGTCCGGGCTCCCATCTTGGCATATTTTCAACGGCACGGACAGCAGCTTCGTCACAGCCACCGCCAATACCGCGAAGAACACGCACATTGGTAATGGACCCATCGGGTTCAACTACGAAGGTTAAGAACACAGTACCCTGAATACCAGCTTCGCGTGCCATGGTAGGATACCTGAGGTTTTCCTCCAGATACCTTCTGCGGGCTTCTTCCCCTCCGGGGAATGAAGGCTGGTCCTCCACAACGGTAAAGATTACATCTTCATCTACTTCCTCTTCTTCAACCACAACAGGGGTAAATTCCCGGATTTCTGTGGTTGCAGTTGCTTCCACGTCAATGGTAAACTCTTCTTCAATGTCCACATCGTCATCAACGATGATCAACTCCTGTGAAGGCTCCGGAGGTGGGGGTGGTGGGGGCTGCTCCGGCCGGGTGATCGGGATATCCTCTTCCTCGATAAAGTCCAGGTCGAGCGTACCCAGATCGAACTCTGGCCGTTCGTATTGTCTCCATTCAAAAGCGACCAGGGCCCCAACAAGCGCAAGAGCAATTCCTATCTGGAGGAAAATGCGCCTTTTGTTTTCAAGGTCCGCTTTTGGTGATTTTTTTGCTTCCATAATTATCTGATGTTGTTGGTTTTTGACTTAGGCCTTTTATGTTGGTTGACCGGCTAAAAGTTTGCTAAGTTACAAATTAATTTAAAAAATGGACCCCTTTTCCCGGGGTAATTAATTTGGCAAAGGTTTTTTAATCCTTGGTTTTAATGCCCTTGCGAATAAAATTACACCAAAAACTGTTCCAAAGGCATTGGCAATAAAGTCATAAAAATTTCCATGCCTGCTGCTAAACCAGAAATACTGGAACACTTCGGTGGTAGCCCCGTAAAAAATTCCTATCAGCAAAGCCAGCAGAAAATAGTTTTTTTGAAGGCTGCTCAGGGGCGATTGTTTAAAAAACCCAAATGACAAAAAAACCGCCAGAACAAAAAACATGATAACATGAATTATTTTGTCAAAATGCGGGATTTTTAGCAATCCGGCTTTAGGAATGGCACCTGCCGGCAGGCTGATGGCCAGAAAAATCACCACAGACCAAACCAGGGCAGGAATAAAAAACTTCAGGGACATTTATTCAGGGCATTGGGCAAACCTTATCAAAAAAGGTTATTCACCAATTAATTCTTTGTATTTTTCTGCTGTGAGCAATTCATCAGCTTCCGAAGGGTCGGAAAGTTTGATCTTGATAATCCAGCCTTTCCCGTATGGGTCGTTGTTGACGATGTCGGGGGAAGACTCAAGTTCTTCGTTGAATTCCAGCACTTCACCACTCATGGGCATAAAAAGGTCCGAAACGGTTTTTACTGCTTCAATGGTTCCGAAGGTTTCTTCTTTATCAAGGGTTTCTCCTTCAGTGCCAACTTCAATATAAACGATATCGCCCAGTTCGTTTTGTGCAAAATCGGTTATGCCAATAGTGGCTTCTTCACCTTCTATTTTAACCCATTCATGGTCTTTTGTGTACTTCAGATCGTCTGGAATCTTCATTTTTTTAATGCTTTTAAAGTGAGAGAATTGTTTGGTTATTCAGGTGCCAAAAATACAATTTTTTTCAAAGAAAACAGAAATAAGCAGGCAGGGCAAAGGGTTAATTTTTCTTAACCCTAAAGCAGGCCGAGTTCAAGCATTGCAGCATCCGACATCATGTCCTTGGTCCATTCGGGGTCAAACACCAGGCGGACCTCAGCCTTTTTCACGCCGGGAACTTCCAGAACGGCTTTTTCCACTTCCCGGGGCATGCTGTCAGCCACCGGGCAGTTGGGGTTGGTCAGGGTCATGGTAATGTTTACCTCGCCCTTCTCCTGCACCTTTATTTCATAGATCAGGCCCAGATCGTAAATGTTAACGGGTATTTCGGGATCGAAAACCGTTTTCAGGGCATCCACGATTTTGGATTCCATTTCCAGGTAGTTTTCTTGGGTTGTCATAATTATTTTTTATTGCAGGTTTATTTTTGCTGTTTTGCTTTAAAGGCCAGGGCATACAATTTCATTTGCTTGATCATATTTAACAGTCCATTGGACCGGGTCTGCGACAAATGTTCTTTTAGCCCGATGCGGTCGATGAACTCAAGATCAGCATTGACAATATCTTCGGGAGGTTGCCTGGACAAAACCCGGATCAGCAGTGCCACAATGCCTTTGGTGATCAGGGCATCGCTGTCGGCCGAAAACACCACCTCCCCATTTTTGAATTCAGGCACAAGCCAAACCCTGGCCTGGCAACCCTTGATAAGGTATTTTTCCTGTTTGTTTTCTTCATCCAAACCCGGGAGGGACTTGCCAATTTCAATAATGTAATTGTATTTGTCCATCCAATCGTCAAACATTTCAAATTCCGAAATGATCTCTTCTTCTTTTTCTTTGATTTTCATAGTGCCAAAAGGGTGTATTAAGGAAAACTATTAACAAAAAAATTGAACATCCTCAGGAGTAGCATTGCTTAAAAGCAAATTGGTAATTTTTTTATTCTGTTACTTCTCACTAAAAAATTCAACAAATTTAGCCAAAGGATGTTGAAACGGGTCTATTGCATCAGCTCAAGTTTTTCCTGGTCGGACAAACCCAGATCAGTAGCTATCTTAAAAGGGGTGGGCCGGCTCAGCACCAGGAAAAGCAAAACTATGGCCAGTACCATGATAAGGTTGGTATCGCCTATGAGCATAAAAACCAGGGATACCGCAATTGCTGTTATCAGTATCATGTACAGCCTTATGGTTAAGGCTTTGCGGTAGTCGGTCATTTTTTCCTCCAGGGATTCGGACTCCCCGATGGCTTTTATCTTTTTTTGCGGCCAGCCATAGGCCACCGGAATTAAAATAATGGCAATGCCAATGGCAATGGATTTGAGCACGGTAAACAGTTCCGGGTCTTTTTGCAGGAGCGATTCTGCATTGCTTACAACCAGGGAAGCCAAAATCAGAATGATGATAAAAGAGAAAAAAACAATGCTGTAGAGCCGGTTAAGGAACTTTAGCTGGTTGGCAGGTTTTTGGTTTTGCATGTAAAAGTTCTTTTAAAAAGAATAGGTGATTCCATTTCGCAAGGTATAAAAAAGTTTTGGAATGTCTTCCAGGGGGTGGGAATCATATGCCAGGTCGAAAACTGCTTCGAAGGAAAAATTCTCAGAAATTTTGAAGTTCAGGGAGGTTTCGCTGGCAAGGCGAAACTCGCTGAAAGCAGCAAGGTCGGGCTGGTAGTATGTGGTGTGCGAAAAGTTGAGCTGCTCATTCAGGTCAATGCCGGCAGAAAGGTAAAGGTTACCTTTTAATTTGCTTGTACGGGTTTGTTCCTCATCACTGAAAAGCTCATTCTCATATATGGCAAGCGGGGCGAGGAAAAGCCTGAAGTTTTCATTTTCAAACACCTTGAAGCGGGGCCCTCCCCCAAGTAAAAATCTTCTTTGGAGCAGACGTATGGAGTTGTATTGATGCTGTGTTAGGGCTTCAAGGGTAAGCAGATCAGGGATAAGGTCGTAATTGTATCGCAGGTGCTGAAAACCGTTGTTGATGAGGTTGTCTCCTTCCACCCTCATATAGCCGATATTATTTATTGCCAAAATGGTATGCGCATTTTTATGGTATTGCAAGTGGGTCTGGTTGTTGGCCTGAAAGATTTGTTTGGTATTCTGTGTCAGAGAAAGAGTAACCCCGACAGCACCCTGGAATCCTTCTTTTTTGTCCTTGCGCACCTTTTCGATATTCACCAGCTGGGCCTGTGAGGAGAAACACAACAATACCAGCAAGGCCAGTGTGGAAAACGCAGATTTTACGGAAAAAAGAAAAAACATATCAAAGTAGTTTAAGCGAACATTTCCCTGACCTTTTCCAGTGCTTCCACCAGGGTGTCGATCTCTTCTTTGGTATTATAAACGGCCAGTGATGCCCTTACAGTACCGGGGATGTTGAAAAAGTCCATAACGGGCTGGGCACAATGGTGTCCGGTTCTCACGGCGATGCCCAGTTTGTCGAGTATGGTTCCGGTATCGTAGGGGTGGATGTCCTCAAAAAGGAAAGAAACCACGCTGGTGCGGTGGCCGGCATTTCCAACAAACCGTATCTTTTCGAATTTCCCTAATTTATCAAGGGCATAGTTCAGCAGTTCCTTTTCATGGGCAGCAATGTTTTCGTGCCTCAGGTAAGATATAAATTTTACTGCTGCTTCCATTCCAAGCACATCGCCAACATTGGGAGTGCCGGCTTCAAACTTAAAAGGCAGTTCGTTGTAGGTGGTTTTTTCGAAGGTTACCTCCTTTATCATTTCTCCACCGCCCTGGTAGGGAGGCATTTTTTCGAGCCACTCTTCTTTTCCGTAAAGCACACCCACGCCCATGGGGCCATACATTTTGTGACCGGAGAAACAATAAAAATCGCAATTCAGTTCCTGCACGTCAACCTTCATATGGGGGATGGCCTGCGCTCCGTCTATGAGTACCGGGATGTCCTTGCTGTGGGCTGCTTCAATCATTTCCTTTACCGGGTTTACCGTACCCAGCGAATTGCTCACATGGGTGATAGCTACCAGGCGGGTTTTTTCATTGAGCATTTTTTGGTATTCTTCCAGGATAAGTTCCCCTTTTTCGTTGATGGGTATTACTTTAAGTGTGGCATCCCGCTCTTCGCAGGCAATTTGCCAGGGAACGATGTTGGAGTGGTGCTCCAGGGCCGAAATGATGACCTCATCTCCCGGACGGATAAATTTTTTGCCAAAAGAAGAGGCCACCAGGTTAATGGCTTCGGTGGTACCCCTTGTAAAAATAATTTCATGCTGATGGGGCGCATTGATAAAGCTGGCTACCGTTTTGCGGGCATCCTCGTAAGCTTCGGTGGCTTTTTGGCTCAGATAATGCGCACCCCGGTGTATATTGCTGTTTTCGTTGTAATAATATTCGGTCAGCCGGTCAACCACCGATTTGGGTTTGTGTGTGGTGGCGGCATTGTCGAAATAAATGAGTTGCCGGCCATTGACGGTCTGATTCAGTATGGGAAATTCTTTGCGAAGCTGTTTTATATTAAGGGCCATAATTACCTTTTAAATTTTGCTCAGGTCAATGTTAAATGTTGTAGGTTCTTTACTGTTGCAATGCAGCATGCACTGGTCACAAATAGAAAGCTCTCCTTTTAGGCGTTTTTCCACCAGGTGGTCCATACGGTCCCTGAGGGCTTCAATGGAAATTTTCTGCACCACTTCCATGGCAAAAGCATACATCATAAGCTGACGGGCCGACCTTTCGGAAATTCCCCTGGAACGCATGTAAAACATGGCCTGGGGGTCGAGCTGCCCAACAGTAGCACCATGGCTGCACTTTACATCATCGGCATAAATTTCGAGATGGGGCTGGGTATTGGCTTTGGCCTCATCGGTGAGCAAAATGTTTTTGTTGTTCTGGTGGGCAATGGTTTTCTGGGCTTCTCTCCTCACCAGTACTTTCCCGCTGAAAACCGCCCGGGCCTCATCATCCAGTATGCCTTTAAACAGCTGGTCGCTGTAGGAGCCGGGTGCTTCATGATCAATAAACAAATGATTGTCAACATGCTGGTTGCTGTCGACCAGGTACAGCCCGTTGTGTTCCGAATGGCAATTGCTTTCCTTGATGGAAGCATCCATGATGTTCCTGGTAAACCCACCGTTAAGGGTGATGGCATGGGTGGTAAGACGGGAGTCCTTTTTTTGCTGAAAATAGGAGGATGTAATCAGTGCGGAGTTCCTTCCTTTGTTTTGTATCATGTAGTGCTCAACATCTGCATTATCTTCCGCAAAAAGCTCTACTACCGAGTTGGTAAAACTGATATTATGGGTAAGGGAATGGTCGCACTGAACAATGGTAACCCCGGCGTTTTTCCCGGCTACAATCAGGTGGCGTGGCTGCAGAAAGACCGGATGTTCCGAATCTACAATATTGATAAGCTGAATAGGCTTTTCAACTTTTATGCCTTCCGGAACGTAGATAAACAATCCGTCCTGCATAAAGGCAGTATTTAAAGCGGTAAGTCCTGCCTGTTCCGGCTTGGCGGCCTTCCCAATGTACTGGTCCACCAGGTCGGGATAAACTTCCATGGCTTTTGCCAGGCTGCCAATGATGGTTCCGTTCGAAAGCCTTGTAAGGGCGGCATTCTGGTAAACAAACCAGCCGTTATAAAGTGTAACGCTAAAGGTATCAAGGTCGTAAACATCACAGGTGAATATTTTTTCAATATCCATGCTGCGGCTCTGGTTGCTGAAGTCAAACTCAAATTCGGTTTTCAGCAGGGGGGTGAGGTCAGTAAACCTCCATGATTCAAGCCCGGTTGTTGGGAAGCCCAGCTTTCTGAACATGGAAAGTGCATTTTTTCGCATGCGGTTCACCAAAGGGGTGGACGGGCCTTTAATGGCTTCCTGGTTTTCTTCAAACAAGGCCAGCAGCCTTTCTTTCAGGGGCAATGTATTGGTACTGGTATCCATAATTCTTTCGCTCAAAAAAAATATGAGTAAAATGATGGGAAAAAAAGGATTAGCCCTGGATCTGCGCCCCGGCTTCCTTTTTTACCCAATCGTAACCTTTGCTTTCCAGCTCAAGGGCTAATTCTTTTCCGCCGCTTTTTACGATGCGACCTTCGTACAGCACATGCACATAATCGGGGATGATGTAATCGAGCAGGCGCTGGTAGTGGGTAATGACAATGGTTGCATTGTCTTTACGGCGAAGCTTGTTCACTCCGTTGGCAACCACCTTCAGGGCATCAATATCCAGCCCTGAATCGGTTTCGTCAAGGATGGCCAAACGTGGTTCCAGCAGGGCCATTTGGAAAATTTCGTTCTTTTTTTTCTCTCCCCCCGAAAAACCTTCATTAACGGAACGGTTGGTGAGCTTGGACTGAATGTCCACCAGCTTTTTCTTTTCCTCCATGAGTTTAAGAAACTCAGCCCCGGACAAAGGCTCCAGCCCCAGGTGTTTGCGTTTTTCGTTGATGGCGGTACGCATGAAGTTGGCAATGCTTACCCCCGGGATTTCCACAGGATATTGAAATCCCATAAAAATGCCTTCCCTGGCCCGGGTTTCAGGGTTCATATCCATAAGGTTCTGGTCGCGATAAAGGATCTCTCCCTTGTCAATATCAAAAGTATCGCGACCCGCGACTACAGAAGCCAGGGTGCTTTTTCCCGACCCGTTGGGTCCCATAATGGCGTGCACTTCGCCTTCTTTTACCTCAAGGTCAAGGTCTTTGAGGATCAATTTTCCGTTAATAGATACCTGAAGATTTTTTATGCTTAACATGAATTATAAAATTTGTTTTTCTTGAATACTGATTAACCTACACTGCCTTCCAGGCTGATGGAAAGGAGTTTCTGTGCTTCAACGGCAAACTCCATGGGAAGCTTGCTGAGCACTTCCTTGGCATATCCGTTTACAATAAGCCCGATAGCACTTTCCATATCAATGCCCCGCTGAAGGCAATAAAACAACTGGTCTTCTGATATTTTGGAGGTGGTGGCCTCATGCTCAACCACAGAGGATCTGTTGCCCACCTCCAGGTAAGGGAAGGTATGTGCCCCGCATTGATCGCCCAGCAGCAGGGAGTCGCACTGTGAAAAATTCCTTGCATTTTCTGCATTGCGGGTGGTTTTTACCAGGCCCCTGTAACTGTTGTTGCTTCGGCCTGCAGAAATACCCTTGCTGATGATGGTGCTGCGGGTGTTTTTTCCAAGGTGGATCATTTTGGTACCCGTGTCGGCCTGCTGCATGTTGTTGGTAACGGCTACCGAATAAAATTCCCCGGTGGTGTTGTTTCCTTTGAGGATGAGGCTTGGATACTTCCAGGTAATGGCCGAGCCGGTTTCCACCTGGGTCCAGGAAATTTTGGAGTTGTCTCCTTCGCATATTCCCCTTTTGGTAACAAAGTTGTAAACGCCACCTTTTCCATGTTTGTCGCCGGGCCACCAGTTCTGCACGGTAGAGTATTTTACTTCTGCATCTTTATGGGCAATGATTTCCACAATGGCTGCATGCAGTTGGTTTTCGTCACGCATTGGAGCTGTACAGCCTTCCATGTAGCTCACATAGCTGCCTTCTTCGGCCACAATCAGGGTGCGTTCAAACTGCCCGGTATTGGCTGCATTGATGCGGAAATAGGTGGAGAGTTCAAGGGGGCATTTCACCCCTTTGGGAATATAAACGAAAGAGCCGTCGCTAAAGACCGCGCAGTTCAATGCGGCAAAAAAATTATCAGTGTAAGGAACCACCGTTCCCAGGTATTTTTTTACCAGGTCGGGATGTTTTTGCACGGCTTCACTGAATGAGCAAAAAATGATGCCTTTTTCGGCAAGGGTTTCCCTGAAAGTGGTGGCCACCGAAACACTATCCATTACGGCATCAACGGCTACTCCGGCGAGCATTTTTTGCTCTTCCAGTGGGATGCCGAGTTTGTCGAAGGTCTCCAGCAGTTCAGGGTCCACTTCGTCCAGGCTTTCGTACTGGGGTTTTTTACGGGGAGCAGAAAAGTAGATGATGTCCTGGTAATCGATAGGGGGGTAATCCACATGCGCCCAGTCCGGTTCCTTGAGGGTTTTCCAGTGGCGGAAAGCCTTCAGGCGAAACTCCAGCATGAACTCCGGTTCGTTTTTCTTTGCAGAGATAAACCTCACCGTGTCCTCGTTAAGCCCTTTGGGTGCCTGGTCTGCCTCAATGTCGGTATAAAACCCGTATTTATATTCCGACCCGGTTACTTCATCCAGTATGTGATTATTTTTATTTTTTTCTTCCATTCAAAAAAGAAGTGGTTTCCGGTTAATGAATTAGTTATTAAGCATTTGTATTGTTTTTGACAGAATCAAAAAAACCCAAAACTTATTTAGATTAAATTTAAATTAATTTGCAAATATAGTAAACATGCCCTTCTTATTCAAATCATTGCAAATATTTAAGTTTTTCCGAAAGCAGCTATAAATGCTGCTCTCAGGCGGCATTTCCCGGGTTCTTGTAATCTAAACCGGCAAAAGGGTGGAGGCATCACCCACAACTTCCAGGCCTGCATTTTTTCCCTGTCCTTTATAGATGATTTCCCCATTGGCATTGGTTAACTCAACATCAATCAGGGAGTCGAGGCTTTCGTGTATCACCCTTCCCATGTTGCCAAGCATGGGGGCTTTCAGGCTTCCTTTGGCTCCTTTTTTCCCCTGGATGTTAAGTGAAAACCCCTTCCCGTTCAGGCTCAGTTCAAGGTAGTTGTCATTGTGTTCAATTCGGTTAATCCTTGCATGGTTGTAGGTTGCAAAGTGGTATATTTTTCCTTTATGCAGGAAAAACCCTAGGAAACCTGTGAACTTTTTCCCAACCCATGGGATGGAAGCAACCGATAGCATCAGGGAAGTTTTCGGGGTTTCGAAATGGTTGGTTTGCATCCATATCCATGATTTGGGCATTGAAGCTCCCCAGTCCTTTTCGATGTAGCCTTTTCCCTGCGAAAAATCACATTCCGTTTCGTTAATCATCAGGCCGCCATTTATCATATGGTCCATACTTACCACCCCGTGGTAACACTCCATAAAAGGCACATACCGGTACCAGCCCATGATGCCGGGTGTTTTAAGCGATACGGGGAAATACACCTGCTCATCAAATTTTAGTTCTCCTTTAAAACTGCCCTTATCAGAGTAAAGGTCGAGCTTAATTCCTTTATCAGAAAAATAATTGTTGCCGATGGCTGCTTCAAAACTGTTCCTGGAAAATGAAAAGTCCTCAAGCGGATACCTGAAATACCATGTTTTACCAGTTTTGCCGTTGATGGCCTGAACGAAAGCATGCCGGTCTCCTTTGTGCAGGGAAACACCCGGAATAAAAGCCCATGAGTGGTCTCCCTTTTGGCTGACAACTTTGATATACCAGCCCTCAAAATAATTTTTTCTCTTCAGGTTTCCCTGAAACCATGGAGGGTTCCAGACTTTTTTAAGGTCATAAACTCCCGGTAAAGCCGGAGCGCCTGATTGCTTGTATTTTCCGGAAAATTTATTCATAACTTTTCTGGTATCGCGTAAAAAGGACTCAACAAGAGAACAAGTAATTTCATCAGAATGTTTTATGCCGGGAGGGAACAATCCCTTCCATGCAGGTTTTTCTCTTTTGCCGGTTTTCTGCCTTTTGCCGAAGCTTTCAAAACAGGAAAAGGGATGGAAAACAAAATTATTACATATTTAGCAAAATTGGTTTTTAATGGGCATGGATTTTTCCCTGCTTTTTCTGTTGGCGCTTTTTTGGCTCAAGCAATGTCAAAGCCCTGAAAGAAGGTAGTATCCGGATAGGAACCGCGGGGTCAGTTGGCTGGAAGTGGTTGACTTCAGAAAGGTTTTGACAAAGTTAACCTCATCCGGAAAATGTGTATTTGTCCAGGGTCCATCCAGCGATTGGCCCGTTAATCAATAAAAAAATGCCCGGGTCAGGGTTTTTCCTTTTTGTTCTCTTCCCGGTTAAGGTCTTCCAGGATATTTTTTACCTCCTGTTCGGTAATATGGAGGGCCGTTTTGCAAATGCTGATAAGCTCAGAGGCCCGTTTAACCTTTCTGGAAAGTTCTTCCACTGAAACATTTTCATTTTCCAGCTCGCTGACGATGTTTTCCAGTTCTTCTATGGCCTGGGAATAATTGGGGTTTTTACTCATGGGTTTGGTTTTTTTTTACAATACTTTCCAGTTGGCCTTCGTGCAGGCGTGTGGTGATAAGGTCCCCATCCTTAACTTCATTGGGCTTCCTCAAAGGTTTTCCGTTGAGAGAAGTGATGGAGTAACCCCTTTTAAGAATTTCTTCGGGATTGAGCAGCCTCAGCTGATGGGTGCGGTGCAAAAGGTTTGCCGAAGCTTTTTCAAGCAGTGCCCTGCTGCCGACACCGAGCATAATTTGAAGATTCTTCACCCGGTAATGGTCCTTTTCAAGTGTTTGAGCGGCAATTGACTTCATCTGGGCAGCGGTGGCATGCAGGTGATGTTTTTCGTAATCCAGCACCTGGTTTGCTTTTTCAAAAATCCTGTCGCGGGCTTTTGATGTGCGCAGGTCAAACTCCTGGAAGCGTCCCAGCAGAAAATACGCCACATCGGTGGGGGTTACCTTATTTTCCCAGGCCACCATTTCGGCGATGGTTTCGTTGGTGGCGTGTCCGATTCCTGTTATAACCGGAATGGGGAAAGTGGCGATTTCCCGGGCCAGGGTATAGTTGTCGTAGCAGTTTAATCCGACATCTCCGCCCCCACCGCGGATAAGCGCTACCAGGTCAAACAGCCCGTGCTTTTTACGGATACGGCGCAGCCCGCCCATGATGCTTTCCACGGCCTTGTCGCCCTGGAGAACAGCCGGGAAGAGGTGATGCCACAGCCCGAAAGATTGTTTGTAGCCGTCAAGAATTTTCAGGAAGTCATGATACCCTTTGCTGGTTTCCACCGAAACCACGGCCACCCTTCTGGGCAGCAGGGGCATGGGGAGGGATTTGTTCCTGTCAAAAATGCCTTCTTCCCTGAGTCTTTCCAGGTTTTTCATTTTCTCATGGGCCATCTGCCCCAGGGTAAAAGAGGGTTCTACCTGATGTATTTGCAGGGACAGGCCGTAAACCGGGTGAAAGGTAACGCTGGTTTGAAAAAGTATGGCCATCCCTTCCCTTAGGGGTTCTCCGGTTACTTCGAGAAATTGGCGGTTTATCTGCCGGAAGTCTCCTGCCCATATCAAAGCCCGCATCTGGGCCATAATCTGGTCGCCGGTTTTTTCCACAAGGTCGGGATAGCAGTGGCCGCTGCGGGGGTAATGGTTTAGTTTGGCCACCTCGGCTTTTACCCAGTAAGTTGATGCATAAGCCCTTTCAATAACAGACCTCAGGCTTTTGGCCAGGTCGGTAAGAGAATAAATCTTACGTGGCTCCTCCATAGCAGTAGGGAAAAAAGACTTTGAGAACGAAAAAATGCCGGAAACCTTACCGGCATTTTTATTGCTAAGATAGGAAAATTATTTTTTGGGATTAAAAAGAAAAATCGTGTTCAGTAAAAAAATCAGGCTTCCTCTTCCTGTATGATAAGCAGTTTAAATCCTTTGCCATGTACATTGAGCAGTTCTACGTTGGGGTCGTCTTTGAGGTATTTGCGCAGTTTTGCAATGTACACGTCCATGCTACGTGCATTAAAATAATTGTCGTCCAGCCAGATTTTTTTCAGGGCTTCTGAGCGGTCAAGAACATCGTTGGTTCGGTCGCAAAGCATTTTAAGCAACTGGGCTTCCTTTGAGGTAAGTTTTTGCTCTTCATCACCCAGCTTCAGTATCTGGCGGGCAAAGTCGAAAGTATATTTCCCGATATGGAAAAAAGTTTTTTCGGAATCCATGCTTTGGTCCGGATAGGTCCTTCGGTATATGGCGTTGATGCGCAGCAGCAGCTCTTCCATGCTGAAAGGTTTGGTAAGGTAGTCGTCTGCGCCGATTTTGAGCCCTTCCAGGATATCTTCCTGCATGGTTTTGGCGGTGAGAAAAAGAATGGGGATTTTTTTGTCCACCTTGCGAATTTCCCGGGCTACGGTAAATCCGTCTTTTTTGGGCATCATCACATCCAGTATCACGAAGTTAAAACTTTCCTTCATGTAGGTGTTGTAAGCATCCTCCCCGTTAATGCACAGATGTGTGGGAAACCCTTTGGCTTCAAGGTATGCTTTTAAAATGGTACCCAGGTTGGGGTCGTCTTCTGCCAGTAAAATCTTGATCTTCGGTTTATCCATAAGTTCTCCTCCTTCTTTTTCTATTTCTTAGGGTTTTCTTCATGCCCATTAAAGCCAAAGGGGATAAAAATGCTGAAACGGGATCCTTTATTGGGTTCGCTTTCAAGGGTAACATATCCACCGTGCTGCTCAGAAATGGCCTTAACGTAGCTCAAACCCAGCCCAAATCCTTTCACATTATGAATATTTCCTGTAGAAACCCGGTACAAGTTATCAAAAATTTTCTTTTGATCGGCACGATTTATTCCAATTCCATTATCCTGCACATGTACCATTATTCCTTTGCTGGTATTTTCGGTACTTACCACAATTCTTGGACTGTTGGGGGTGTATTTGTTGGCGTTGTCCAGCAGATTGAATATTACATTGGTTAGATGCACTCTGTCGGCCTCAATAAAGCTGTATTCAGCATCAAGTTTTTCAATGATCTCTCCATGATTGGCTTTCACCTGCAACCCGATTTTCGAAATGGCGTTCCTGATTATTTCATGCAGGTCCAGGCCGGTAATGTTCAGCCTTATCCTTCCTTTATCAATCAGTGCGGTTTGCAATACTTTTTCAGTCATATTGCCCAGCCGTTTGTTTTCTTCATTTATCACATTGATATAGCTTTGATAAAGGGTTTCAGACTTTTGTACATCATGGTCGCTCAATGCCTGGCAGGCCAGGGATATGGTTGATATGGGTGTTTTGAGCTCATGGGTCATGTTGTTGATAAAGTCATTTTTCATCACCGAGAGTTTCTTTTGCCGGATAATGGTCATGATGGTAAAGGCAAAAGAAGTAATGATAACCAGAATAAGGATGGTTGATGTGCCCACCATGGCATTCATCTGGGAAAAAATAAACCTTTTCTGCTGCGGGAAATACATCAGCAGGTATTCGGGGTTCAGAAAAATATCATTGGGAAACAGGCTGAAAACATACTGGCTTTCAAGGAGCTTTTCGGGATAGTTTCCGGTTTTCTGATTAACCAGGGCGCCGAAGGCCGGGTTGTAAACCCCGAACTCGTATGTGGTGTTAATGCCTTGTCTTTGCAACTCCGCTCCGATCAGGGAATCCAGGGTTTGAGCGCCTTTTTCACCGGTTACCTGGAAGGAAAACCGGTTGGAAAACAGGTCGTCGAACAGGTCGTTGATGATCTTACTTCTCTCAAAGAACAGGCTGAAAGGGTCATCCTGTCTACTTTGGTCGGGCCCGGGGAGATAACCTCCCGGGTTTCTGTTTGTGAAATCTGCAGCCGTGAAGCTGGTGTCAAAAACTTCAGGAACCGGGTTGCCTCCCTGGAAGCGGATATTTAATTCAAATTCCTGTTGAGAAAAGAAACCACTGGTGTCATCATCCTGGATTTCGGAAAAACTGCCGCTGATCAGTTGGTTGTAGTAGGCGCTGTGCAGGGAGTCAAGCATATTGAAGAACTGGGTCATTTGATGGTTTTTCTCCTGTTCCATCATCAGCTTTCGGGCCAGTTCTATTTTGTTGAATTTGTAAACTGCCCTGGAAACGGCTTCCCCAACACCCCTGTCGAAGTTCACCTCTTTTACCGCAACGGCGTTACGGATCCAGTATAATTGTATGCCAACCAACCCAAGCAGGGAAACGGTGATGGCAATAACAATCATTATGATGAATTTCTTTTTCATGTAAAATCAGGCTAAGGTTTTTCTGTTCAGGCCATGCAGGCGTATTGGCCGGGGCTGAAACAATATTACAAAAGTAACCCTCAAATGTTTAATCAAGAGATGTTTAACACATTTTTAACACCCTTTAACTTTTTTTAAACCAGCGGGAAAGCCTTTATTGCATACTTTTGTAATCAGGCAAACAAAGCTAAATACCAACAATTTTTCATTGGTTTTTTAGTGCATTAGTTTTGTGGTTATAAATTGTGGGAAAAAGGGGTCCGAAAGGACCCCTTTTTTTGTTATATCCTGGTGGCTACCTTATTCCAGTCAACCAGTTTCCAGAATGATTCAATGTAATCCGGCCGGCGGTTTTGATAATCCAGGTAGTAGGCGTGCTCCCATACATCGCAGGTAAGCAGTGGTTTTTTTCCTGAGCGCATGGGGTTGCCTGCATTGCTTTCTTTAACAATCTCCAGTTCGCCATTCTGATTAATAACCAGCCAGGCCCATCCGGAGCCAAACAAGGTAGCAGCCGCTTCAGAAAAAGCTTTTTTGAACTCTTCAAAAGAGCCGAATTTTTTTTCGATAGCTTTCAGCAGGTTTCCTTCAGGTTTTCCGCCTCCATTGGGCGAAAAACTCTCCCAGTAAAAGGTATGATTCCATACCTGTGCTCCGTTGTTAAAAATGCCGCCTTCGGCTTTTGTCACGATCTCTTCCAGGGTGGCATCTTCAAATTCTGTTCCGGGGATCAGACCATTAAGCTTATCCACGTAGGTTTTGTGGTGCTTTCCATAATGAAACTCCAGGGTTTTGGCAGAAATATGCGGCTCCAGAGCTTCTTTTCCATAGGGTAATTCGGGCAGTTGATGAGTCATGAGTTTTTAGGTTTTTAGGGTTTACATATTTAACAAATTTAGCTTAATTTGCTTTTTTTTTCAAGCCCTCGGCGCATTTTATTTTATTATTTTTGGACCAACTGAATAAGCTAAACTTTTAAAAAAATGAATCGATTTGCTCATTATATAATCTCCTTTATCCTATTCTTATTTCTGGCTCCCGCTTTGATCCTTTCCGGCTGCGGCCCTTCTTCCGAAGAGCGGGAGCGGCAGAGAGTCGAAGACTCCCTTCAGCTGGAGGCCGACCGCAGGGAGTTGCTTGAACGTGCCAACAGGATGTTTGAAAGCTCTGATCCGGAGGATGATGAAGCACCTAATGATAATGAAGATTAATATTTAGTTTTTTCGAATTTAGAGGGTTTCCCAGCCGATTGCGGAGGCCTTTTTTTTGTACGCTGGCGTACAGCATTGTCCGCTTTTTAACACTTTCCCGAATATTTTCTTACCTTGGATGTTTTTATAAAACTCTGATAAATAGCACCTTGTTTGTTGTTGTATGTTTTTTGCTGCTATTAACCACAACACTTTTGTTTTCGGAAGTACCTTTTTCTGTGAACAATAAAATTTCGGTATTCAATGACCAGGGAACTATCATGCCCTGAAATCTTCAGGAGCCAATCCGGTGGAAGCCCTGATATACGAGTAAGGTTATAATTAACCAAAAAACCAAAAAAAATGGTATTACAATTACTCAAACATTCTCTTCGCAGCCTGCTGAGGCAAAAAGGATACACTTTGGTCAATGTAGCCGGGCTGGGACTAGGCATGGCGCTTTTTCTGCTGATCGCTGTATATGTTTACAAAGAATTTCAAACCGACAAGTTTCATGAAAACTATCATGAGATTTACCGGCTTGAGACGAACACCGCAGTAACCCCTAGCCTCGGTTCTGAATTTCTTAGAACCGTTTTGCCTGAAGCCCGCGAAATCTGTCGCCTTAATCATGGTTACCGCAATATTCTGGTTAATGTTGATGGCAACCGATCCCGGATTGGAGAGCTGCTTTATGCTGACAGCAGTTTTTTTAACATTTTCAGTTTCCGCCTGATTCATG
>SLRE01000255.1 GCA_007131125.1 Bacteroidales bacterium
ACCCACGTAATCCACCTTGTTTTGTCCCCTTCGCCTGAGCTTGTCGAGGTGGCGGTCGAAGCGTTCGGGCTCCGTAAAAAAGTCGGCCTCAGGGAAGTAGCTGTCAATGATGCCAACCCCGTCGTAAGGGTCAAGGGCGCAGATCAGCTGGTTGCCGGTATCTTTTATGGCGCTCATATGGCGGGGGGCAATGTAGCCTGCTGCACCGATAAGACCAAATTTCTTCATGGATTTTCGTTTGCGGGATCAGCATCCCGGTTTTTTTGAAAGCGATTGTTTGTTTTATCAGGATGAATATTTTCCGGGAAAAGAGTCATCCCTTTCAGTCTTTGGTGAAGTTTTCCACAATGATCTCTGCAATGCGTTTGGCTGTTTTCCCGTCCCATAGCTCGGGGATGCGTCCGGGCTTTGTAATGCCCGAAAGGATGTCTTTTGCGGTTTTTTCCACTTTTTCAAGGTCGGTGCCCACCAGGTGGTTGGTGCCCACATCCATGGTTACGGGGCGTTCGGTGTTTTTGCGCACGGTAATGCACTGCACCCCAAGGTAGGTGGTTTCTTCCTGTATGCCTCCGCTGTCGGTGATCACCAGCTCGGCATACCGCATCAATGAAAGAAATTCGATGTAACCCAGGGGGTCGGTAAGTACCAGTCCTTTGGGAAGCTTGCTGTCCAGTCCATTAGCCTTTATGTGCTTGCGGGTGCGGGGATGAACCGGAAATACCAGGGTACGTTCTTCTGCCAGCCTGCCAAGGGTTTTCATCAGGGCTTCCAGGTCTGTTTTGTTGTCAACATTGCTGGGCCTGTGAAAGGTGGCCAGGATGTATTTCCCCTGCTCCAGGCCCATTTCTTTGGTTATGGGTGAAGCTTCGATCAGGTCGTAATGGGCTTCCAGGGTATCGATCATCACGTTGCCCACAAAATAGATCTTATCATCGTCCATGCCTTCGCTTCGAAGGTTATGGGTTCCGCTGTGCTCGCTCACAAACAGGTAGTCCGACACCACGTCGGTAACGATGCGGTTGATTTCTTCGGGCATGGTCTTGTCGTAGCTGCGCAGGCCGGCTTCCACGTGGGCGATGGGAATCCTCATTTTGGAGGCCACCAATGCCCCGGCCAGGGTGGAGTTCACATCACCGGGTACGATCACCAGGTCGGGACATTCTTCGGAAAGCACTTTTTCCAGTTCCAGCATGATGCGGGCAGTTTGCTCTGCATGGCTGCCACCCCCGACGCCCAGGTAAAAATCCGGGCGGGGCATCTTCAGGTCCTCAAAAAATATCTTCGACATGCGGTCGTCAAAATGCTGGCCCGTATGGCATATCCTGTGTTCAACCTCTTTGCGGTACTTGCGGAATGCCTTGTCAATAGGCGCAATCTTGATGAAGTTGGGCCTGGCACCCACAATGGATAGGATTTTTTTCATAAATATTTAAAATTGTTTTTTGGTTTAACCAATTGGATAAAAACCTGCAGGAGAAAAAACCCTTTGAATTGCCTTTTCTTAACCAGATCTTTCCTTTTTCTTCCTGCTTCCATCCGATTTTTTGTTTTCCCTGTTTCTAAAGGCGGCCATGAGTTAAGCCGCTCCATTGTATTTTTCTCCCTGCCGGTTTATTAGCGGTTCCCGTCAACGGTTTGTTTGTTTTTCAAAGGTTTGACCAACGAAAGGGGGACGTCCACCATCAGGCATTTGTCCAGGCAGTCGATGCGCAGCACCAGGATTTGTTTGTTTTTTTTGGTTCTTACGGTTTCCCCGGTAAGTCCTTTCAGGGAGCCCCGCTCTACCATAACCGGGGTGCCCGGAGGGGGAGCCTCGGGCAGGTAGCGCATGTCTACCCCATGGCTATTGAGGTACTTCAGGGTTTCCACCTGCCGCTCGGGTATCCTGACGGCCTCCCCTTCAAAACAAATAAAACGCACCACCCCGGGGGTATTTAAAACCGAATAATAGGTGTGGTGATCATCTCCTGCAATATTTACAAAGATATAGGAAGGGATCAGGGGCATCATCACTTTTTTGCGGCGGTCGCTCCATTGCCTCCAAACAGCTACCTCAGGAAGGTAGCAGGTTATGCCCTGCTCTTCCAGCAACTGCCTCACCTTTTTTTCGTAACGTGAGCGGGTATATACCGCAAACCAGCCTTTCTCTCCCATATGTTGAGGTACCTTTCCAACAAAGATAATCCATCATCCCGAAAAGAAAAAATGCTTTTCTTCATTAATTCATTTCCTGCAACAAAAATGCACACTGTTGCGTAAAACAAAGTAGCGCCGCCCCTGAAGCTGTAAATCAGGACGGTGATTTTTTCGTATGTTTGTAAAAACGGCTTCCCGTGAAAAAACTCCCGACATGAAGCAAAAAAAGAAGGAAAAATATTATACCGAAGGAGACCTGCTGACCCCAAAAAAGCCTTTTGACAGGGCTTTTTTTGAAAGGCTTCCCAAAACCGACCTGCATGTGCACCTGGATGGCAGCCTGCGCATTGACACCATTATGGAGCTGGCAGAAGAAAACAAAATAGACCTGGGAGCCAAAGACCGCAAAGCCCTGATAAAAAAAATCGGACCGGGAAAAAAACACAACTCCCTGAATGAATACCTGGAAGGTTTTGATCTGACCCTGAAGGTGCTTCAAACCGAGGAGGCCCTTTACCGGGCGGCTTATGAGCTGGCCGAGGACAATGCCAAAGAAAATGTGCATTACATTGAAGTGCGCTATGCACCCATCCTGCATACCCAGAAGGGGCTTCCCGTTACCGTGATCCTGGAGTCGGTGATAGAAGGGCTCAAGGATGCCGAAGCCGACTTTGGCATCAAAAGCGGGGTGATTGTTTGCGGCATCCGAAACATCAGCCCCGACGTAAGCATGCACATGGCCGAGCTGGCTGTGGCTTTCAAAAACAGGGGGGTGGTGGGTTTCGACCTGGCCGGTGCCGAATACAACTACCCGGCCCGCGATCACCTGGAAGCTTTTAACCTAATCCTTTCCAACAACATCAACGTGACCATCCATGCCGGGGAAGCCTACGGCCCCAACAGCATTCACCAGGCCCTTCACTATTGCGGGGCGCACCGCATCGGGCATGGCACCCGCCTGAAAGAGGACGGCGACCTGCTCAATTACGTAAACGACCACCGCATCCCCCTGGAGATATGCCTCTCCAGCAACGTGCAAACCCAGGCCGCCAAAACCATGGAAACCCATCCCTTTAAATTTTACCTGGACCTGGGCCTGAGGGTCACCCTGAATACCGACAACCGCCTGATCACCAAAACCACCATGACAGACGAATACCTGCTGGCCTATCAGCATTTTAACCTTTCCCCTCAGAATGTGCTCGACCTGGTGATCAACGGCATCAAGTCCGCCTTCATTCCCTTTGAGTTTAAAAAATGGTTCCTGAGGGATGCCAAGGAAAAAACCATTGACCTGATCAATGATTTTGCAAAAAAAACGGAAAAGTAAAACCAGATCCTGTAAAGAGAAAAGTCACAGGGCCGGAAAAGGAAGTTGAAAAGGAACCCCATCATTGCAAGCGTGTATGAGCGACCCCTCTCCCAAAAAGATTTATCTTTCCTCTCCCCACATGGGAGGTGAGGAAGAAGCATTCGTGAAAGAAGTTTTTGAAAGCAACTGGATTGCCCCCCTTGGGCCGCAGGTGAACGGGTTTGAGCAGGATCTGCAGCAATTTACCGGGATGCCCTATGCGGCAGCGCTCAGCTCAGGCACAGCGGCCATTCACCTGGCCCTGATACTGATGGGAGTAAAGCCCGGAGATTATGTTATCTGCCAGGACCTGACCTTTTCGGCCACCGCCAACCCCATCCGTTATCTGGATGCCATTCCGGTGTTTGTGGATTCGGAAGCAGACACCTGGAATATGTGCCCGCAGGCGCTGGAAACGGC
>SLRE01000046.1 GCA_007131125.1 Bacteroidales bacterium
GACCAATGGAAAGGCTGGAGAAAAGTATACGAAAAGATGTTGGAATTGGGGGCGGAAAAATCCCAAAAGCAAATACAAAAAAAATGATACGTTATCTTACCCACGACCAGATTGATTTTGATAAATGGGACGACTGCATTGACCGTGCGGTGAACGGTATATTCTACGCTTACTCCTGGTATCTCGACATGACTGCCACTCCCTGGGACGCCCTTGTGGAGGGCGATTACAATGCAGTAATGCCTTTGCCAAGGCGCAAAAAGTTTGGCATTGATTACATTTACCAACCCTTTTTTATCCAGCAGCTGGGGGTTTTCAGTACCAACAGCCTGTCTCAGCAAGTAATAGAAAGGTTTGTAAAGGCTGTGCCCCGGAAATTCAGGTTTGTGGACTATCAGCTCAATACCTACAACCAATTGCAGGAGTTTGAAAAGTTAAAGCTGAAAAAAAGGGTTACATACGAGCTGGATTTAATTTCTCCTTATGATGTACTCAAAAAAAAATACAGCAAAAACACCAGCAGAAATGTAAAAAAGGCGGTAAAAAACGGGGTATTCATTACAAGTCATGGCAAGCCGGAAGAGATTATCAATGCTTTCCGCCAAAACAAGGGAAAAGAGGTTGGTGCATTTTCTGACAAGGACTACAATGTGCTGAAGCATCTGATTTATGCCGGTTTGCATCGGGGAATGGTCAGCATTCGCAGCGCTTATTCGCAGGAAAACAATTTTTGCGCAGGCGTGGTATTTTTTAAAAGCCATAAAAAGGTGGTTTTTCTTTTTTCGGGTGTTACCCCTCAGGCCAGGGAAAATGGAGCCATGGCCCTGCTGGTTGATGACTTTATTCGCGAACATGCCCAAAGTGAACTGGTTCTGGACTTTGAAGGGTCATCCATTCCAAGCCTTGCAAGATTTTACAGAGGGTTTGGATCAAAAGAATGTGTATTTTTACAAATGAAAATAAACCGTTTGCCCTGGGCCATTAAACCCATGGTAAACATTTATCAGGGTCTTCGGAAATCCTTTTAAATCTCTAAACCATACAATTCTGCAACACTATGATTCATTTTTTGGGGAAAAACAGTTCACTGATCAATCAATACATTGCTGAAGTCCGCGACCAGGAAATTCAAAAGGATCCCATGCGGTTCCGGAGAAATATGGAGCGACTGGGGGAGATTTTTGCCTATGAAATCAGCAAGACGCTGGAATGGGAAAAAAAGGAAGTGATTACATCCCTTGGTGTGGCAGAGTGTGAGGTGTTGAAAAGTCAGCCTGTTATTTCCACCATTTTGCGTGCGGGTCTTCCACTGCATCAGGGAATACTGAATTTTTTTGATCAGGCTGAAAACGCTTTTATTTCAGCCTTTCGCAAGCATCATAAAAACGGCAGATTTGATATTCAGATTGAATATACCTCCTGTCCCTCACTTGAGGGGAAAGTGCTGGTGATCAGTGATCCCATGCTGGCCACCGGTTCCTCCATGGTGCTTGCCTATAAAGAGCTGATCCGCAAAGGAAAACCTTTGCACACCCACATTGTTTCAGTGCTGGCAAGTGCCCAGGGTTTGGAATATATGAAAAGGCATTTGCTCAACGATGATTTTACGGTTTGGCTTGGTGCCCTGGATGATGAGCTTACAGCAAAGGCCTATATTGTTCCCGGTCTGGGAGATGCCGGAGACCTGGCATTTGGGAGCAAACTTTAATTTCAATGAAAGATGTTTCAAAAAGCTGTTTTTTTTGAGAATCTGAAGGTTTCATTAGGGTCTATCCGAAGTCACCTGCTTCGTACCGCCCTCACGGTAATGATCATTGCCGTGGGGATCATGGCTCTTGTGGGAATTTTAACAGCCATTGATTCCATCAAAGGCTCCATAACCGAAAATTTCTCCAGGTTAGGTGCCAACAGCTTTTCCATCAGAAATCGTGAAATGCGCATACAGCAGGGAGGAGGCCCTGCACAGACATACCCCCGCATAACTTATGCTGAGGCCGTTGCCTTTAAAGAACGCTTTGATTTTCCGGCCTCTGTATCTGTTTCGGTATTTGGCAGCGGTGCCACAACCGTTCGGTATCGTTCGCGTGAAAGCAATCCCAACGTTTCAGTAGTAGGCAGCGACGAAAACTTCCTGGTTACCACGGGCAATGAAATAGCTGCAGGCCGTAATTTTTCTTCCACAGAGTTGCAGTTTGGGGCCAATGTGGCAATTATCGGCAGCGAAATAAAAAATGTCCTTTTCCCCGGCGACCTTGACCCGGTTGGGGAGTTTATTACCATTGGTAATGCCAGATACCAGGTGATTGGAGTGCTCAAAGAAAAAGGCACCGCTTTTGGCTTTTCCGAAGACCTGCGCTGTGTCATTCCTCTTTTGACTGCCCGGAAAAACTACTCCCGCCCAAACATGAATTACTCCATCAATGTAAGCACTCACCGCCTCGAAGAACTTGAACCGGGAATTGGGGAGGCTACCGGACTTTTTCGCATTATCAGGGGTGTGCGCTCCGGAGAACGAAACAACTTTGATGTGGCAAAAAGCGACAACATTGCACAGGCCCTGATTGAAAATATTCGTTATGTAACCATGGCCGCTACCTTTATCGGCTTGATTACCCTTGTGGGAGCTGCCATTGGGCTGATGAATATAATGCTGGTATCCGTTACAGAACGAACCCAGGAAATAGGCATCCGAAAAGCCCTGGGTGCAACCAAAAAGATCATAAAGCAGCAATTTTTATCCGAAGCCATCGTAATATGTCAGTTTGGAGGCGTACTGGGCATCATCCTGGGGGTGCTTATCGGTAATTTGATTTCGGTGCTCATTGGAAGTCAGTTTATTGTACCCTGGGCATGGGTGATTTCCGGAATTGCGGTTTGCTTTGTCGTGGGGCTGGCTGCGGGATACTATCCTGCTTCCAAAGCAGCAAATCTCGATCCCATTGAGTCGCTGCGGTATGAATAAAAATTGGTTTTTTTTTCTTTAAAACTTCACTTTTTTCTTTTTTAAAGTATTTATTCTTATTTTTGTTATATTTTTAAATAATTTTTATCGAAAAATTATTATAAATCATTAGTTATTTTGATGAATAAAGTAAAAGTACTGGTTGTTGATGATCACGACTTGATTGTACTTGCCATAAGGCAGGTCTTATCCAAAGTGCCTGACGTCAAACTGGTGGGTATTGCCAAGGACGGTGACGAGGCTTTTGGAAAAACTGCAGACCTGCGCCCTGATGTTATTGTTCTTGATATATCCATACCCGGGATGGATGGAATCATGCTAACCCGGAAGATTACCCAGGATTTTCCTGAAACCAAAGTGGTGCTGCATTCTGCCCTGGTGAGCGAAGAAGTGATTGTAAACGGGTTTGAGGCAGGGGCCATGGCCTTTGTTCCCAAAAACTTTAAGCCCGGACAGCTTATTGAAGCCATTCGCACTGTGGTGAAAGGCGAACATTACAGCAAAGGATTTGTATCCGAAATTTTAATTGAAAACTTTCTTAAAAACAAAAACCGAAGAGACGGCCTTAACCACCGGCTTACCGACCGGGAAACGGAAATTCTCAGCGCAATTACCGAAGGTATGAGCAACCAGCAAATGGCTGATAATTTCTGCATCAGTGTGCGCACCGTGGAAGCACACAAATCCAATATCATGAAAAAGCTTAAAATATCCACCACTGCCGGACTGGTGGTTTATGCCATAAAAAATAAGATTGTAAGAATTTAGTAAGGCCCGGTTCTCCAATATCAGGTTTGCTGATTCTCAATTTTTTCCAGCTCTTCATGAAGTTCTTCCCATAAGTTCTCCTGTTTTTCCAGCCGGTTTTTCAATTCATTGTATTTTTCAAAAACTTCATTGGACTCGGACAGGGCCGGGTTTTCGCCGGGATTGGAA
>SLRE01000011.1 GCA_007131125.1 Bacteroidales bacterium
GGGCATTTGTAATGTATTCTTCAGTGGTAAAACGTTTGGCAGTGAAACTTTCCAAAATTTGCAACGATCTCAGGTTGCTTTCCTCCGGACCGCGCACGGGTCTGAACGAAATTAACCTTCCGCCCATGCAGCCGGGGTCGTCCATCATGCCGGGCAAGGTTAATCCCGTGATTCCGGAAGTGGTCAACCAGATTGCCTTTAAAGTGATTGGCAACGACCTTACGGTGACCATGGCCGCCGAGGCCGGACAACTGGAGCTTAATGTAATGGAACCCATAATGGTACAAAGCCTTTTTGAGTCCATTGAAATGCTCAAAAACGGAATGACCACCCTGCTGTATCGTTGCATAAAAGGAATTACGGCCAATGAAGAACATTGCCGCAATATGGTTTTAAACAGCATTGGCCTGGTTACGGCACTAAACCCGGTTCTTGGCTATGAAAAATGCACCCAGGTTGCCAGGGAAGCCCTTGAACAGAATAAAGGCGTTTATGAGCTGGTGCTGGAAAAAGGATGGTTGTCGGAAAAAGAGCTTGAAAATTTGCTTTCACCGGAAAACATGGTGGGGCCTGCAGTCGGAAAAGTAAAAAAATCATGAAATCATGTGTTCCTCCACCGGTAATGCTCAACGGGTGGAAGCACCACCTAGGGTTTGTGATTTCGCAGCTCAGGAAGCTGGAAGAAAGGAACCCGGATGATTTTGAAGGCTTTGTTCAAAAATTGAAAATGCTGGGAGGGTCTCAGTTTGACCTGTATACCGGGTCTTTATCTCCGGGGGAGATTGGCAGGGAAGCCTTGCTGCATCTGAAAAACAACCCGGTGCTGAATCCTGATGCTTATAAATCCTGGTTAAAAGCCGGGCAGGCCGGTTACAGGGAGGCGGTGTTTTCTGATAAGTCCACCTGGACCTTTCTGGAGGGAGATGACGAAACCTTTTTCATTCACATTCATCCTTCCCGTTATTCAAAGCACAGCCGCAGGGTAAAGGCAAATAACTTCCGGTCGGCCCTGGCAGTTCTGGCATATGCTTTTTTTCAAAGGCGGGAACCCGGCCTGGAAATGCTCAACTACGTCAGGCATCAATATCTTGGTTTGCCTGTTTTGCCTTCTGTTTTTGCAAGGTCCATACTGGAAACCAGCCGTTTTATTTTGGCTGAAGGCCGTCTTGAAGAGAAACTTAAGGAATGAGGCTTAAAGTATGGTAATCAATACTACTCCCAGCAACATGAGTACAACCCCAGCCAGGCGGTGTTTCAAGCCTTTTTCCCGGAAAAACAATGCCCCAAAAATCACCACCATCATGGCACTGCTTCGTTTGATGGAAATAACATAAGCCACCAGGGTCAGTTGAATGGCCATCATTTGAAATATTAGTGTGGCGGCTGTAAAAAAGCCTACCGCCAGAAATCTTTTATTCAGCAATAATTTTTTTGGGGCTTCTTTGGGCCTGAAAAACAGCACCACCGGAATCATTCCAATAAAAAGGAAAACACTTACTGAAACCACCCAGAACAGTGGAGAACTGTTTATGATTCCTACCTTATCAATATTTGCAGTAATGCTCCATAAAAACGCCACCAGCAGCATCAGGCGCGGGCCTTTATCTTTTAACAGGGCCCTGAAAGGCATCAGGATGCCTTTTTTTCGTACGTTAAAATGCAGGAACCAGGAACCCGCAACAATGGCAATGATGCCGAGAATACCGGTAAAATCAGGAAATTCTCCAACAATGATGGGGCTTGTTATCAACAGAAAAAGCGGGGTAAAGGTAACCATGGGCACGGTAACAGAAAGCTCGGAGTGTTGTATTGCCTTCATATAGAGGATGGTAATCAGGATGTTCATCAGGCCTCCGCTTATTAGTGCAGGCCAGAATCCGGGTCCGGTTTCGGGGATGTCAATAAAAAACAAAACCGGTATCACAAAGGGCAGGGCGTACATCCTGAGCGCAAAAGCCAGCAAAACCGGGTCGGAAGTTCTGAGGGAAACCTTGCTGAATACATCCTTCAGGGCTTCGCTTAATGCGGTTAATATGGCAAGGGGCACCCACATGCCTGGGAGTTATAGGTAAATAAACAGCAATACCAGGGGGATGAGGATTCCTGCACCGGTTATCCATACGCCTCTCCGGGTAATTCCGTTTTTTCCGCGAATAATAAATAGGCCTGTAAAAGCCAGGATAATAAGGCTTGCGGCAAACAAATCCGAGAACCATGTCCACAGCTTTCTCGGCGTGTTGTAGTGCAAAAAGTTGACTTCATAGAAAACCGGTCTTCTCCTGATTTTTTCAATGTCACCCTGTCCGGTGGTAACGTTTACATTTACCGTTCCACCATGTATATATATCCTCAGACGGTCTGCGCTTTTGGTCTGGGTGCGGTAATTTTCGTCCTCTCCTATCTGCTCCAGGAAGTAAAGGGAAAGGCTGCGGTTGTCTTCCTTTTCTTCAGAAGGCAAAGTCAGCTGAAACTCCTCTTCCGTAATGATATAGTTTGGATTCCAGTCGTGACGATGGTTCAGGGCTATGCCCGACAATCCGTATATGATGCACATGCCGAAGAAAAAATATCCAAGGTCGCGGTGTACCGCGCGGTTTATCCTCCTTAACTTCATAGCAGAAAAGATTCTATGGTTTAAAATGAATGCCCGAAATTACAAATTATCCGTTTTTCCCGGATAAAGTAAGGGCATAAAAAAACTGCCGGCATTTCTACCGGCAGTTCAAAAATATTGCTTGTTTTTTATTTTATTTCGAAACTGGTCAGTTCAATATAAGCCATAATATCCGGGCTGATTCCTTTTTCTTCAAGCCGTTTGATGGCTGCCTCAGTTGATTCGCAGGCATGGCCTTCTTCATGCTCGTGGTCGTGGTCATGGTCTTCCAGTTCTTCGATGTTGCGCACCTGGGTTTTGAGCACTCCCTGGACTTTAATGTCGCTTCCTTCGAATTCAGGGCCGAATACAGGAGTAAAATCACCCAGCATCACCATAATGCTGAAAGCATCGTTATCGGGCTGCATGATGCGCATTTTATCACCGCTGTGGCGGCAAATGTGGCCAATTAAACCTTCGAAACTTACTTCATGGTCTTCAAATGCCATGGGGTCGCTTACCAGTTCTTCAATGGTTTTATCTTCAAAAACCCGGGTCGAATCCTGCTCTGCTTGCTGTCCACAGGCAAACATGATAAAACTTGCAAGAAAGACCAGTCCAATTTTCTTTGTCATCTGTTCGGTTGTTGTTTAAATAGTTGATATTTGATTTCCCCTGCAAAATTAATACTAAAATCCTTAATGTGAATATTTTTTTCCATGCTTGTTTAATTATTTGATATACAAACAATAATAGCAATTTTGATTCGTTTTGCATGAAGAAAACAAGGTTATATGGATAATTTTTGTTTTGGCCTGAATTTCTAAAAATTACAGCTATTGCATGCAGAAAATAGCTTCCTTTTACGATAATCAAAACGGGGACAAGGTAACTTGCAGGCTTTGCCCTCATGAGTGCCTTATTCCTGAAAGCGGTTTTGGCATTTGCCAGGTTCGCCAAAACCGAAAAGGGATACTTTACAGCGAAAATTACGGAATGGTTGCAGCCCTTCATTCCGACCCCATTGAAAAAAAACCTTTATATCATTTTTTCCCGGGCAGGAACATTTTGTCGGCAGGAACCCTGGGCTGCAACCTGCGTTGCCACTTTTGCCAGAATTACAGCCTCTCCAGGGCAGATATCAGGAAATCGTTTGAAGCAATGAAACCCATGAGCACAGATGAACTCCTGGACCATGTGGAGAGGACTCCGGGCAATATCGGGATTTCCTATACCTACAACGAGCCGGCCATTTGGTTTGAATACGTATTGGATGCAAGCAAAAAAATGGGAAAGGCCGGTA
>SLRE01000132.1 GCA_007131125.1 Bacteroidales bacterium
AAATTACTTCATTCGGTGGAAGGGCAGGAGGTGTTGGTGCGGCTACATCAGGTTCGTCTGCCGGCGGATCATCACCCACAGGATGGAAAGTAATGTTGTCGAAATAAACCACATTATCCTGGTCCCTATCCTGATAGTCGGGGAAAATGATGATCTGTCCCAGTATGCCGTTACCATCGGGTGGGTTGATGGCATCGGAGAAATCGAAAGTCAGTTCTTCCCATTCATTGGTAACCGTATTTGGAACCAGAATCTCCGGTTCTGCCCATCCGGTTTCGGTGGCGAACTTGATCCCCACATTGCTGATAACGGGTTTCCATACCTGAATCTTTACAATACGGTTGTCGTCATCCCATTCAAAGGTACCGAGATCCACACCATGCTGCGACTCAACTCCGGCCCAGGGGTTTCCTGCTTCCATTGCGGTAAACTGAGCCACCGTGGCAGAAGTATTGATTCCGTTTGGATCAGGGTTGGCAATGATCTCAAGCGGTGGGGGTGTGGGGCCGTTCTCAAAAACGGTCCATGTCCAGTCAGCTCCAAACCCATCGGGTTCAAAATCAATGGGGTGATTGGGTCCGGTCAGATCCCCGTTTTCCAGGGTAAATGCAACGGTATAGGTTAACTCAACTTCTGTATTCGCTGAGGTTACCAAAATACTGGTAGTCCCTGGAATGGCATCGGCGGGGGTTATTACCGCAGTGGCATCCGGGTCGTTGGTTGTTGCCGTAACATCAGGAACTTCTGTTGTACCATCAGGCAAAGCAACCGAATAGTTTAAAACAGTGGGCGAAAACCCCTCCACGGTTGTACCATCAATCTGCAGATCGCTCAGGGTTGCATCAGTACCTTCTTCCACCTCACCGGTGTAAAAGTACAGGTTGTCCAGGTAAATGGTTGGTGTGCCATCTCCACCATCAAATTTAAACTGGATCACATCGCTCAAATCCACCGGGGCGAATTCTGCTAAAGGGATGTCATAGCTTACCCATTCGTTGGGGGTAATGGGCAGGGCGTAGGCTGTTTCGACCGGCCCAGGGCTGATAATGAAGAAATTCACAGAGGTGGCATCGGCTGTCCACATATCCAGATGTATAAAACCCATTTCTGAAACATCTAGCGGGCTCGCAAACTGGGTTCCCTGGTAGTTGAAATTGGCATACTTCAGGGTAGAACTCCCCTCAATATCAATGATGCTAACCTGTGTTGATTGTCCCCAGGGCGGATTGAAGTCGGTATCTTCCACATTGGTAAAAGCATCACTGAAGATGGAGATAACTTCGTTCGGTGGAAGGGCAGGAGGCGTAGGAGCGGCTACATCAGGTCCGTCTGCCGGCGGATCATCACCCACAGGATGGAAAGTAATGTTGTCGAAATAAATCACATTATCCTGATCCCTGTTTGTAAAGTCGGGGAAAATGATAATCTGTCCCAGTATGCCATTGCCATCGGGTGGGTTGATGGCATCGGAAAAATCGAAAGTCAGCTCTTCCCATTCATTGGTAACCGTATTTGGAACCAGGATCTCCTGTTCTGCCCATCCGGTTTCGGTGGCAAACTTGATCCCTACATTGCTGATAACGGGTTTCCATACATGAATCTTTACAATACGGTTGTCGTCATCCCATTGAAATGTACCAAGGTCAACTCCGTGCGCTGATTCAACTCCGGCCCAGGGGTTTCCTGCTTCCATTGCAGTAAACTGAGCCACCGTGGCAGAAGTATTGATTCCGTTTGGGTCAGGGTTGGGAATTATCTCCAGTGGTGGGGGAGTGGGGCCGTTTTCAAAAACGGTCCATGTCCAGTCTGCACCAAATCCACCCGGCTCAAAATCAATGGGCTGATTTTGAGCAAAGCTTAGTGATGCAAGGAGCATCATAAAAATGATTGTAATGTTTTTCATTGTTTTTCTTTTTTGAGGTTAATAATTAATCTAAGTAGGTGGTCTACTCCTTTAAATAGACTCTAATGGTTTTATTCAGGAATTATCTTACTGACGGCCAATTTGGGCGTTCGGTCATTTTTAAACAGCCCCCAGTGTTTTTCGGGTTCACTGGGTTCGGGCGAACCTTTCCACTTTTCGTCAAAGGCTTCGAAAAAGAAAGTCAGAATGTTTTCTTTTTCTGCCCATTGCATGAGGTTCTCAAAATATTTTTTCTGGTAATTTTCATTAACATTTTCAGGATGGATGCCTCTCCCGTTGGAGTCTGTCGCCCATCCTGCCTCGGTAATCACCACCGGTTTGTGTGGGTATTTTCTGGCCACCGAATAGTAATTATCCTTTGTGTATTCCAGTGCTTCTGAAATATGCTTGTATTCCCAGACGGGATAGGTGTGGATAGAAATAAAGTCCACTTCATTGGCCAGCTTTTCCAGCTTTACCAGCCATGGAACGTAATTTTCGCAAAACGTAACGGGTTTATCTGTTTTGCTTTTAACCTGTTTTACATAGCTCAGTACTTTTTTTTCAGGAACGTAATGGTCGGTCCATTCCACACAGGCTTCATTGCCAACTGAAAGAGAGAAAATTATATCAGAGTGCTGATTGGCCATTTCAATCAAACAGTTGATGCTGTTCATGTTATGCACACGATTTCTTTCCAGTCGTTCTTCTGAGTACACCCCACCATTCCAGGGGCAGTTGAAATTGTTCATTTCTGCAGTAATGTAGGCGCTCAGCATGAGCTGAAAATCCAGTTTTTCCTTTCGGATCACTTCCAGAACTGTTTCGGCATGGCGGTCGCAATCAAACAGGCGGAGGTATTTCCAGTGCCCATGAAGCAGCAGCAAATCTTCTTTTACTTCTTCATAGCCTGGATATATCCCGCCGGGATTCTGACCTTGTCTGAATCCGGAATAGCAGATCGCTCTGCCAGGAGTTATTTTTATAGCATCAAACGTATTCATTGGCATACTTTAATTTTTCATTTTTATCCCAGATGCCCCAGTATGCGCCAACTTCGCCTTCGGCACCTACCTTCCATGATTCATCGAATGATGAAAAATAGAATACGCCGATATTTTCATCCATAGCCCACAACTGGGTATTGATAAAATACTTCAAAGCATTTTCAACGGAGGGCACGGCACCCCCAAGGGTTTCGCCTTTGCTTGGCCAGCCGGTTTCGGTAATAATAACCGGCTTTCCTTTGCTAACCGTCTTTACCTGATTATACATATGCTGCATGTGTTGCAATGAAGCATCAAACCCGGTACCTTCCCAGAAAGGATAGCAATTGCTTAAAATAACGTCGCACATTTCTGTGATCCGGGGGTTTTGCACAAACTCGTAATAGGCATCAACATACCCCACCGGAATGCCGGGGATCTCGTTTTTTACATGCTGGATAAAATACATGAGTTCCTCTTTTGAAAGATCATGGCGGTAAAGTACCTCGTTTCCAACCGCAGCGATATCTACCAGTCCTTCTTTTGCCAGGCTGATCAGGCTTTCGATTTCCTGCAGGTTTTTCTCTTCATCAGTTCCCAGCCAGGCGCCCACCAGGGTATTCAGGCCATTTTCCTTTGCGATTCTGGGAATCTGTTCATTGCCTTCAATGCAGGAAAAGGAACGGATCCACTGGGTGTGGGGCTTCAAAACCTCCATCCTTCTTCTGATTTGTGTTTCACCAATGATATCGCCGGGTTTTTGCCCATCCTCGTAAAGGCTGAAACAGAATCCATGTATTCCACCATACAGTATTTCCAGAAACAAATTCCTGACTTCTTCATCAGACTTCCCTTCCAGAAACTGGAGCTCAGCTGATTTGCCGGGTTTTTTGTAGGTTAAAAAATGATCGGGTCTGAATGACATTTCTTTACAGTGTTTAAAGATTATTGTTTAAATTTTGCTTATTGTACTTTTACAGCTCTCCTCGCCTTCTTACCAGTTCTGCTTTTATTTCCTTGGCTTTTTGTTCGGTAAGGTCGTATTTCCACATTACCAGGATTGCCAGGCCTGCGGTAAAGGCAGGTATCATAATATCTGCAAGCCTCAGCTTGGTAAGAGTTTCGGTAGTTTGTGTTGCCGCATTCTGGTCAAATCCTACCACCGTCAGAACCAGGCCACCCAATACCAGGGCCAGGCCCTGCCCAAGTTTTACCATCCACCAGTAAATGGCCCCGAAGGATCCTTCTTTGCGGGGCATACCATTTTCCAGCTCATCCAGGTCGCATACGTCGGCAGTCATACTCATCATAAGGGTGAACAGTCCACCGATTCCGAAAACCATCAAAGGGATGGGCATAAACATCAGCCATGGAGTTTCCGGGTTGAAGCCCCACCATTTTAAGCCGTAGCCTAAAATGGAAATAAAGGTGGAAATGATAAATGCATTTCTTTTCCCCCATTTGTTTGCCATCATAGTAATGACCGGTATGATCAGAAAAGCAGTTAACAAAGCACTGACTGTTGAAAACCATGCAGGCCATGTTCCGGCAAGCTCATAGTTGCCGTTAAACATGTAGAAAACGATAATAAAAAAGCTGAAAGAAGCCACCATCTGAAATCCGTTAAAAACCAGGAATGTTGCGCCGCATAGCCTTACAAAAGAGGTGTTTTTAAAGATCAGTGTCATGTTCTTTAGCAGGCTTTTCAGGTTTTTGGCAATGTTTTTCACCGTCAGCTCGTCCCTGTTGCTCAGGTTTGTCTGGTCTACTTCTTTGCAGAACAGGGCCGGCATTATTCCGAGAGTCAAACATGTGGCACCCACAATTATGGCAAGTCGCCGAACACCTATATCTTGTGTCTCAAACAGATTAGGATTTGCTATGATTACCCAGAACCAGGGAACGATCATCCAGGCGATTTGTCCGATGGTTTGTGAAAAACCCATCAGCCGTGTACGCTCGTTATAATCGGAAGTCATTTCATACCCCAGGCCAATAAGGGGGGTTGAAAACATCGTATTTCCAATGAGGTAAACCATGGATAATATCAGGAAGTACCAGAAATTATACATCTGCGAGTTTTCCGGATTGAGTTGCCACAAAACCATAAACAATACCCCACTCAATATGGCTCCAACAAATATGTAGGGCTTTCTTCTTCCATACTTTGATTTGGTATTGTCTGAAATATAGCCCATGATTGGATCGGTAATCGCATCAAAAAACCGGGGCAGACCGCCTAGTAAACCGGCAAGGAGCGGATGCATACCAAATGCAGTGAGCAGAAAGAACATGAAAATCCCCAGAGATCCGGGCAAAAGGTTGTTAACCAGGTGTCCGGCTCCAAAAGCGGCTTTTTCTCCTATGGGTACTCTGTCTTTTAAGGGTGTTGTATGGGATGTCATTGTATGTTATTTTTTTAAAAAGGAATCAGACAAGGTCCTTAACTCCTTTTCTTGGTGTTTTGAATAACAATGGTCTGAAGTGCCTTAGCGCTAACTGAAAATTCGATTGATTCACCCTGATGAGAAAGCTTAATTCCCTTTGCCTCTTCATTGGGATTAAAAACCACCACGGCAATACTTCCGTCGGGGTTTTCAAGGGCAGTTACCTTAACATCTTCGTTTGTATTCTCAAACCCTATTCTTACTGCGCCGGGCCTGATATAGCGGCTGAAATGCGTCATGACATAATAAAGCGGTGTGAAATACACTTCGTCTTTTTCAGGGTCGACAATTACCGGGGCTATGCACCAGTTTTCAGCCCAGTTGGGGCCACCCTGCCTGTCGAGCAGCATGTTCCAGTCTACCCATCCGTCGACCCAGTTGTTGAAGCATCCGATGATATCGTTGGCATACCTGAATACGGGCACATATCTGGGGTGCAGGTGTCTTCTTTCGGGGGGTGCCCAGTTATAACCCCAGTCGGTGGCTTCTTTGGCCCAGTACCATGCATCATCTCTCCATCTTGGAACCTCATCATCAATACAGGCCTCAGATTGTATCAGATGCCTGTCGGGAGCTTTGTGATGTGTATATTGCAGTGCATCGGGAAAGTAATAGAAAGTGCTGCCATACCAATGAACTGCAGTACCATCGTAGTATTTGGCTGCTTCTTCATCATCAAACATGGCATCAACCCATTCGATAAGCTCTTCATCCCGGTTCTGATCGTAGCCGAATATTTTTACGTCATTCCCATCGCCTTTTAAGCGAGGACCCAGATGATTTTTTACGAATTCGTTTTGTTCCTGGGGTGTAAAATGCATGCTTTCCCAGTTGTGGTCGTTGCCCAGGGGTTCATTTTCCACGGTAAAGGCCCAGATGTCAATACCCTGTTCACGATAAGCATCAAAGTATTTTGAAAAGAACAATGCCCAGGTGTCATAGTATTCAGGCAAAAGTCTTCCGCCTCGCCAGTCATTGTTGTCCTTCATCCATGGGGGCGCAGTCCAGGGCGATGAAATGATTTTAAAGCCATCTTTGGAAGTGGCCATGGCATCTTTGATCACCGGGATGAGGTGATCCATAGAATGTTCTATGGAAAAATGCTCCAGGTCCACATCTCCCTCCACAGGAGCATAAGAATAGTTGCCCAGCGAAAAATCGCATGAGTTCATGTGGGTGCGGGTCAGGGAATACTTTGCGCCCGATTCACCAAAATAAGCTTCCAGGATTTTTTCCCTGTTTTCCTGGCTTAACTGATTGAGGAGGTAAGCCGAAGCTTCGGTAAATGAACCCCCGATACCCGTAATGGTCTGGAACCTTTCATCGGGTAAAATGGTGATCTCTGCGATTTCTTCAGTTGCAGGAAATTCGGTGAGCCGGGTAAGTTTATTCCCGCTTTCTGAGGTTTCATAGACTTCTGCTTCCCATTTGCTGGTTTCGGTACAACTGCCCATAACAACGATGATGATAAATGCAATAATGTAGTGGATTTGAACTTTCATTTTTCCTTGTTTTATGTGTGGTTTATCTTCTCATTTCCAGTATTTCCTGTTCAGTAGGGGGCACCTTCACAGTTTTCATCATGGCTTCCTTATCGCCATCGAAGGTTTTGGTAATGGGCATTCCGTCACGGGTAAGCCCATCGAAGGTTCCGTTATCTACCAGGTCCCATAGCGCATATTTGGCCTGCGACTGCAGGTTGATCAGTCCGAAGTGGTTTTCTGAACCAAGGGGGTTTTCGGCGTCTTTCCACTGTTCGTCAAAAGCTTCAAAATAGAAGCAGGTAATCCCCTCATTATTGGTCCATTCCCTGGTATGATGGTAGTAAAGGGCAGATTTGTATTCGTCAATTGCCCTGGCACCATCAGCTCCATAATACTCATCGGATATGGTAGCCCATCCGGTTTCGCCAATATGCACGGGTTTATCAACACCAAGGCTTTGCATATAGTCAACCACACTTTTGTATTGGGAAATGGCGTAATCCCTGGACCTGATCATGGCCGAGTGGATTTTTTCCAGGTCCGAAAGATGCTCCTCTTCCTCGGGCACACCCCAGAAGTCGGGATTGTAGTGGGTGTCGTGCATGGGGTAGGTATGCATGGAAATGAAGTCAACCGCCCTGATCAGTTCATTCAGGTCTTCATTATGGTATTCAGTACCCCCTCCGCCCCAGGAGGCAAAATTGTCGGAGCTGGTGATCCACAATGATTCTGGAAGTTCGCCTTGCTTTTTCAGGTCTTGCAAATGGTTTACCCACCTGAGGATGATTGCCGGTTCCACATAATATTCCCATGCCCAGTGCACCATGGCCTCATTTCCTACAGCAATGATTTTAACGATATCCGGATATTGCCGGGCCAGTTCAACAGCGCGGGCAATTTCAGCCTCATTATCTTCACTCTCCTCGTCGCGAATTCTGTCGGGGAGGTCTGTCCAGGCATTTTTGCAATCGATCCAAGCACCCAGCATCAAATACATTTCAAACTCCGGATCATCTTTTTTCAATTGCGTGATGGCTTCCAGCAGATTTGCAGCCTCATCATAATGCACATTGTAGGTTCTCAGCAACTTTATCCCCATTGCTGATAAAATTTTCATGTCTTCCTTCAGCTGGGGAATAGTGGGTTGAATGTCTCTGGTGATTTCCCGATAACCCCCATAGGATATAGCCTGGTAAGTGGGGTTTCCCAGTATGTCGGCAGCGGTTTTGCCTTCAGGATCCTGGCCCGGAGAACAAGCCATCATCAGCCAGCCCGCCAGCAGCGAAATCAGAAACAAATGGATTCGGTTTATCATGTCCTGCATCTTCATTGTTTTTTAGTGTTGTTGATTAGGTTATAAGTTGTTGATAGTCAATCATTCTTTAATGTGACTTCCAGTCTGTCAATTTTTCCGTTTCTTTTAAAAACCAGCTTGCTTGCATCCCGGGTCAGACATTTACCTGACAGCTCTTCTGTGTTGCCGTCGGCATAAAAAACTGTGACCTTCTCCTGATTGGAAGCGGAGTAAATTACAGGCACCGAACAAAAGGTAAAGCCGAGTTGCCCCTGTTTCAGTGCAATTTGTTCTTTCCCTCCATTTACAGGAACATACTCAAATGGCGCGGCTTCGGTAAGGAATTCCTCTTTTCTGAGCAGGCATGGATCGAAACAGAGTTGGGCATCCTTTACAAATACCCCCAATTCTCCAAAGCGCGAGAGGATATCCTCTTTCACCTGTCCGGTCATCCCGGGTTGCTGTGCGCCCCGGTGCTGGGGAGTGTGTGAATAGGGATCGGTAGGAAACGCCCCATACAGTTCAGGAGATTTGTGTACCCCAATTCCTGCCTGTATCTCGTAGTAATGATCCAGCAGTTTTCCCACAACAACCGGATCAGCCTTTTCATCAATGGCTTTCAGGCAACATTCCTGTGCAGCCAGTAAGAGCTTCGACACCATGTGCCAGTAAATTGAACCCAGCCCTTCGTAGGAGAAAAAGGTACCTGACCTGCCGGTAAAAGCTTTGTGGTTAAATACTTTTTCAAAAATGTCCAGCAAAAGCTTACGTTCTTTCTCCGCAAGTTCTTTGTATTCCCCATCCTGCAGAGAATCCAAAACACGCTCAAGGTCTTTTGCATTTGTAAAGCTGCCATTGAAATGCAGCCCGCCCTGTATGTCCTGCTCAACGATCTTTTTGTTCCCCTCAGCAATCATTTTTTTGATAAGGTCTGATGATTTTGCATCGGAGGGAGGTATGGTATTTTTCTGTAAAAAGCCGGGCAAGCCCTCATTGGGATAAAGCAGGTAACTGTATTGGTCTGCCCTGAACAAAGCACTGCTTTTCATATTTTCCAGAACTTCCAGGGCTTCTTCCGGATTCAAAAATCCCGAGCTTAAAACAGCGACCTGTCCCTCCAGCATTTCGTTGAGGTGGGAAACGGAAATTTCAGTATCCGTTAGCGATATAAGGTTGTAAGCGTGGAAGAGTTTGTCGTCTCTCTGGTTTACACTTATGGAGTGCCTGATATAGTCCAGGCATACCTGCGTGAAATCTTTTAGTCCGGCAATGGAAACGCTTCTCTTTTTCCCCCAGAACCCTTTCTGATAAATATGCTGTCTGTATTCAGATGCTGCCACACCCAATTGGTCTGCTATTACTTTCCTGTTTTTATCGGTGACGACCTCGGACAGCAATGGGCTGAATTCCTGGAGGGTATTTCTAATGCTATGATAAAACTCAATAAGTTCGCTTGATAATTTGACTTTTTCAGCATCATACTTTTCCAGGATACCCTGGAAAAAAACCATGAAACGATGCATGTAATAAAGAGTAACCATAGAAGCACCGTTTCCTACCAGAGCATTGTTTGCATCATTCCATTCGGGTCGTTGTGTATTGAGCCAAATGCCCGCTTCAGGAATGAGATTGGAAATTTTTGCCAGGATGGTGGCAAGAATTTTTTCAAGGAAATTTACATGATAAACTTCTTTTCCGTCAGAATACAGCAGGGTTCCGTCTGCTCCCATTTGTTCACGCCTTTTTCGTATTTCGGCATCCCATTTATGGTCAAATACAATGGTATCTTTCGGGTTCTTCAGGATCTGCTCATAAGGTTTGATGATGTATGGAACAGCGGCATACACGAACCATTCTTTGTCAAAAAACGACTGCAGGGTTCCGGGGTGATACCGCTCTATGATCTCAAAGAATTTCTGGAGGTAAATGATCTGGTGATCACCCCAGTATCCTATATATGACCAGGGGTCATCGGGCTCTATGGTTTCCCAGTCGAAGCCGTCCCTGGTAAGCCTGTAGGGATTGTATCCATCAAAGGTTGAGGCATTCAGGAATTTGAAGATCATCCCCTCTGTAAATTCCGGATAGGCATGAGCCAAAGCTTCCCAGTTCTGGAACAGGTCCCGCCAGTTGCCTTCATAATCCAGAATTTCCGAACCATCTGTTTCATTCTGGGTGTTTATGGTAAAATGATTCCATGGGCGGCTGGGGTCTCCGTGCCGCCGGCTGAACTTCAGGGGCAGATACTCTGTGGAAAGCCTGATGAGATCAGCGTCATTACTTTTTTTCAAAAGCTCTTTAAGTGCCGACTGGCTGAAGGCATCCGGAAGGCTTTTGACAAATTCCTGGTTCCCTGCGACAATGTCCTTGTTGGCTTTGAAAAGGTAACTGAGAAAATCCGCCTTTTTGATTTGATAATTGTTGTCGAAAACGCCCCCCCGCATAATGTTGAAAAGCACATTGGAAAAATGGCGGGCATCGTTCTTTTTATCTGCAGTAAGCTGCAGCCCGTCGGCAGCGGCAACAAGCCTTACCAGGTTTTCTGTGCCTGAATCAATGTCACGCTCAACCAGGTTTTCGAGATTACTGTCCTCTTGTATTGATTTGGAAAGACGGATTATCTGCGAGTGGTTTTGGTTGACATTGGCAATGATCTTCCATTTTTTTGAAGATTTGGCGGGAAGGGATATCTCAGCGGAAACAAAATAAGCTCCTTTTTCACCTTTGACATCCTGCTCCTCCTCAATTTCATGGTTTTGCCGGAACTTTTTCAACTGCAAGGAAGAAAGAAGACGGGTTGCATTTTCCAGTCCCAGTGACCAGGCGATGTTTGCCTTTAATGCTTCACTGGGTTCCGCTTTATCAACTATATTGGCACTCAGAGAATAAATACCTATCCCTGAGGCAGGATCAAGTTCATTTCTTTTATAAGCATCTACCAGGTTGCTGGTGCCTCTTTGAAGGTCGGCCGGAACACCAAAGGGCATGATGTTCTGAATACCATCAAGAATGTTTATCCGGCATGCTTTTTCTGAGGTATTGATTAGTTCCGCTTTCCGGATAAAACCAAACTCCTTTCCTGAATTCCACTGGTATCTGAATACCAGGCCCGGATCCTGAATGGTCTCTTCAAAAAGGATTTTATTTCCGAAAAGGTTTTTATAAAGGTTCCGGCGGACAACAAGTTTGTCTGAGCATCTTTCCGAAAAGGGTTCCCATATGAATGTGTCTCCATCGTTATGGATCAGGAATATAGATTTGCTTCCGGTGATTTCGGCAGATTCGGTGATTTTATCGTCGGTATAATAAGGAAACAGGGCATAATCAGGGTTTTTGCGGCCTGCAGAAAGCCCTCCCTTGCTCGAAATAAACATCCAATGATTGGAATCACTTACAATGCTCATAAAGAAAGGACGCATCTGATCATGATTGCTTATTTGGAAGAAGCTTTCATTTTCATGCTCCACAATCTTCAGATCAACTCCTTTATTGGCCTCTTTACCCGATATGCCCTGTTTTCCTTTGTCCATAGTTTGGTTTATATAACCAGCATTCACTCGTATTTAACTGGTTAAAAAAATTATAATTACCTGTGAATAAGACAACTAGTTTACTTCCTCATAGACTCTTACATAGTCTATGATCATTTTCTGCGGAAATGGGGTTTGCTCAGTTGGGAAGCCCACATAATTGCCACCAACTGCTACATTAAGAAGGATAAAAAACGGCTGGTCAAAAACCCATTCCCCCGGCACATCGGCAGGCCTGATCCTTTGATAGAGAAAATCATCCACAAAAAAGTCAATTTTCTCCTCGTCCCATTCGATGGCAAAAACGTGATATTCAGCATCGAACCTTCCATTTGTCAGGGTATAGCTTTTGCTGACCGGGTTTCCTCCCGAATATCCGGGTCCATGCACAGAGCCGTGGATAATATGGGGTTGCTGTCCCCTGAGCTCCATAATGTCAATCTCTCCGCTTTGGGGCCATCCCACTGTTTCAATATTATCGCCAAGCATCCAGAATGCCGGCCACAAGCCCGGGCCATAAGGGGTTTTCAACCTTGCTTCAAAACGGCCGTATTGCTGTGCAAAAAGGCCCTGGGTTTTGATTCTGGCAGAGGTGAAATTATTGCCATCCCGTAAGGCAGTGATTACCAGGTTTCCTTCACCATCCAATGATACATTTTCCGGATTATTGGTATAACTCTGTAATTCCTGGTTTCCCCATCCATCTTCTCCTCTTCCAAGGTCAAAGGTCCATTTGGAGGGATCGGGTAGTTCGCCTGCCTCACCTTCAAAGTCATCGCTCCAAACCAACTGCCAGCTGCGTTCGGGCAGTTTCTGAAAATCATCCCGTTCACAACCCAGAAAGATGAGCAAAATTGGCATCAGGATATAGGCGATATTTACTTTCTTTATTTTTTCTTTTGCTTTCATTTGTTTTTCATTTAAAGTTTATGAAGTTGCCCTGTCAACACTAATCCTTGTGGAAATAAAGGTTATCAAGGAAAATATCTCCATTGCCATCGAATTTGAGTTGTATTACATCCTCAAGATCAACAGGAGCAAAGGATGATAAAGGAATGTCAATGCTTGACCATCCGGTTGTGGGTACGGTCAATGAATAAGCCGTTTCAACAGGCCCTTCGCTGATCAGGTAAATATTAAGATCGGTTGAATTGGCCGTCCAGAAATCCAGGTGCAGATAATCCATATCAGAGAAATTCTGGCTGGAGGCAAGTTGAATCCCTTGGTAATCCAAGCCTTCGTACTTCAATGTGTTGACGCCATCAATCTGAATTTCTGTTACAATGGTAGATTGTCCCCAGTCAGGGTTTAAATTCGTCCCAGGAAGTACATCGTAAGCATCGCTATAGATCGCAACTACGTTGGCAGCATTATGAACAGGCGTTGGGGCCGGTTCAGAAGGCTCTTCCTCTGGGGGTGGAGGCGTTCCGTCATTGTAGAAATAAATATTGTCTGCGAAGAAACTCGGAATATTACCGCCCGCATCCACAAAAATGATTTGTGCAAGGTTTGCCCTGCTGGTCAGGCCGGGGAATTCATCAAGCGGAATATCCAGGCTTATCCATTGTTGAGACTGATCTGCTGAAATGTTGGTTGTATTTACTCCTGAAACATCTGCACCAAAATCAACAAGCTCAATCTGAAACTGAGCATTATCGTTTAACTGGTTGGGAAGATAGATATCCACATGGATATGCGTCATGGCGTTTGCATTAACAGTAGGTGAGCTAAACTCAATACCCACAAAATTGAAGTCGAAATAATGCAGTACATGGTCTCCATTTACAACAAAATCTGCTGACTGCGTGGTTTGAAAAGGCTCCCAGAAGCCGTTATAATAGTTAACCGGCACATTGTCGTAGTGGTCGCTGAAAATGGAAATAACATTTTCAGGGTCATGTACCGGAGTTGGAGCAGGTTCATATTCACCTAAGGATTGAATGGTCAATGAACCGTCTGCATCAACTTCTCCGACCCTGGCAGTGATTTCGGCACTTCCGGGGCCGCCTGTTACGTTGATTCTTCCCACTTCATCAACCGTAGCGATGGAAGGGTTAGATGATGCAAATTCAAAGTAGGTCGGTGCAATGCTTATAGCCTGGTTAATTCCTGTGGGCATATTGAATGTGGACATTAACCCGCCAACCGCTGTTGAAACACCAATAAATGATGTTTCCACAAGGTGTTCTCCATTGAGTATGGCAAAATTTGGATGTGCAATGGTGCCAAGGTTTTCATACCTCACTTCATCAAGCCAGAAGGTAAAGCCTTTTCCATCAATGTTGCCTGCCGCATACCACAGCAAGCCTCTTTCTGAGGTAAGCCTTGAAGGGTCAGGAATCGGTATGATGTATTTTCTCCATCCTGTGGTAACATTCAAACCCTGAATGGAAACCACATATTTATTTTCACCAAGGTCATTACCGAAACCAATTTCACCTATGGTGGCTGATTGGGTTGCTTTTGCCCAGAAGGACAATGCATTGTATCCGGATAAGTTGCGACCGACATCAGTAAAAAATACGCCTCCGGCAAAAGACCCGGCCGGGTCGCCCTCATCGGGCACTTCAAACCTCATGGAAGCAGAAGATTTGTTGCTGTAAGTAACCTGATTATCCACAGTAAAAGCCGTGGGTACAGACCCTCCAAAAGCTGCATAATTCAATCCCGGGCTAAAGCCATCAATAAATACCTCAGGATTGGTCGGAAAAGAAGCTTGGTCCATATCATCGAGGTCGCGCTCGCAAC
>SLRE01000276.1 GCA_007131125.1 Bacteroidales bacterium
ACTTTTTGTTTATGTGGCCAAACAGCCGCATCTCGGTAATGGGCGGACAGCAGGCGGCCAACGTACTGGCACAGGTTAAAATGGACCAGATGGAAGCCGCAGGAAAAAAGGCAGACCCAAAAGAAATTGAAGCCATGAAAGCCCAGATACTTTCAAAATACCAGGAAGAAAGTTCAGCTTATTACAGCTCTTCACGGCTTTGGGACGACGGCATCATCGAACCCACACAAACCAGGGAGGTAGTGGCCATGGCCATTTCCATATCCCTGAATAAAAAATTTGAAGAGCCCCGCAGCGGGGTTTACAGGATGTAGAATATGAAGCCATACAAAACCATAAAAACCATAACGGAAGGCCATACTGCCACAGTTTGGCTTAAAAGGCCGGAACAAAGGAATGCCATGAACCAACAAATGGTTCATGAACTTTTGGACTGCATTGCTGTTATGGAAAATGACCCAAATGTAAGGGTGTTGGTTTTAAGGGGAAAAGGAAACCACTTTTGTTCCGGGGCAGATTTGAACTGGATGAAAGAAAAAGGCCTAAAGGAAAAGGAACGCCCCCATTATTTGCTTCCCCGATTGTTTCTGGCTTTATTTGACTTTTCCAAACCCCTGCTGGTGGCAGTGAACGGACATGCCATGGGAGGAGCTCTTGGTCTGGTAGCTTGTGGCGATTTTGTATTTGCAGGAGAAGAGGCAGTTTTTTCTTTTTCAGAAGTAAAACTCGGGTTAATCCCGGCTACCATCTCCCCTTTTGTGGTCAGGCGGATTGGAGAATTAAAATCCCGGCAACTGATGCTTAGCGGAGTCAGAATAAATGCCAAAACGGCAAAGGAAGCCGGACTTGCCGATGAGATTGTCCCGGCGGGAGAAATGGACAGGATGCTCCGTGAGTTTGCCGGGCAACTGTCGGAAAATGCACCCCGGGCCATGCAGCTGGTGAAGCCATTAATCAGGAAAGTAAGTGCTGAAAAAATGGGGAAAGCCCTTACAGATTATACTGCCGCCATGTTGCTGAAGGTTCAGGAAGGAGAAGAAGCAAAGGAAGGGATGACCGCCTTTTTGGAAAAAAGAAAACCGGCATGGCCGGATAATCCGGATTAATCGATTATGGAGAAAAGAATACATAAGGTTTTGGTAGCCAACCGTGGAGAGATTGCGGTCAGGATTTTTAAAACCCTCAGGGAAATGGGAATCATGACAACCGCCGTCTACTCCCCGGCCGATAAGGATGCCCTGCACCGCAGGATGGCCGATGAAAGCCTTTTACTGGAAGGTAGCAGCCTGGCAGAAACCTATCTAAACACAAGCCAAATTGTATCCCTTGCAAAAAAGGCAGGGGTGGATGCCATCCATCCTGGTTATGGGTTCTTATCGGAAAATCCGGCTTTTGCACTTGCAGTAAAAGAGGCCGGGTTGATTTTTATCGGCCCAGAACCCGATGCTATCCGCCTGATGGGCAACAAGGTTGAAGCCCGTGAACTGGTTAAAAGCCTTGGAGTTCCCCTGATTGAAGGAGCCACAGGCCTTACCTCTGAACTAAGCGGGTATGCCGAAAAAATCGGATTTCCGGTATTGATAAAGGCAGCTGCAGGAGGAGGCGGCAAAGGAATGAAGGTCGTTACAAACCCGGAGGAACTTTCTGAAACCCTGGAGTCAACCAGCAGGGAAGCACAAAATTATTTCGGTGACGGACAGGTTTACCTGGAGAAATATCTCGAAAACCCTCATCATATAGAGGTGCAACTTCTTGCCGACACCCATGGAAATGTAGTCACCCTGTTTGAACGGGAATGCTCCATTCAGCGCCGTTATCAGAAAATAATTGAAGAGGCTCCAAGCCCGATGATTGACGGGGAGATGAGGGAAAAACTCATGGAAGCTGCCCGGAAAATTGCAAAAAAGATTGGATATACCAACGCCGGAACCATTGAGTTTCTGGTGTCGGGCCAACAGTTCTTTTTCCTGGAGATGAACACCCGCATACAGGTTGAACATCCGGTAACCGAGATGATTACCGGTCTGGATATTGTCAGAGAACAGGTTAATATTGCCAGTGGCAACCCTATTCCTTTTTCACAGGATGATTTGAAAATAAACGGACATGCCATTGAGGCAAGGGTTTATGCAGAAGACCCCGCAAAGGACTTTATGCCCTCGCCCGGCAGGCTGGTTCGATACCAGGAGCCCCGGCTCATGGGATTGAGGGTGGATTCCGCACTTGAAAGCGGCTCTGAGGTGGGTAGCGAGTTCGACCCGATGATTGCAAAGGTCATAACTCACGGGCAAACCCGGCAGGAGGCAATTCAAAAACTCATACAAGGACTTTCTTCCTTTATTCTGCATGGTGTTCAAACCAACATCACATTTCTGACCCAGCTGCTCAAAACCGAAATTTTTGCCAGCGGCAAAGCCGATACGGGATTTTGCAACCGGTTTGTACTGGATGGCTTCTCACCGGAAGTCAATCCGGAAAGTCTTGAACCAGCATTGGTTGCAGCTTTTCTTTTTGCCACGGCAAAGCTTCCCGGAGAAAATCAATCCATATGGAATCAAATCGGGTTCTGGCGCATGCAAATTACCCCGGAACTTAAAATCAACCAGCGCATCATAAGGAACAGGGCCTGGCGGGAAGGCCCGGGACGGATCAGTATCGAAACCGCTGACAAAATAAATACTTTCTCCCTGCTGAAGAAAACAGAGCAGGAACTGCTGGTAGAAGATTCCCGGGGAGTTCATGGGTTTACCTTCAGCCGGGGAAATGAAGACTCTTTTTATTTCCAGAAGCAAGAGCAGGTTTACCATGTTGGTCATTTCAGAACCCTGGACAAGGAAAAAATCAGTGAGTTAAGCGAAAACCCTCAGCTGGACGGTGAACTCCTGGTAAAAGCCCCCATGCACGGCCGCATCATAAAAATAAATGTGAATGTGGCTGACCAGGTAAGTAAAGGAGATACCCTGCTCATCCTGGAGTCTATGAAAATGGAAAACCGAATCATTGCCACAGGAAAGGCAAAAGTGGAAAAAATTGACGTAAAAGCAGGAGAAACGGTGACAAGTAACAAAACTTTGATACATTTGTCGAATATTAACTGAGTTTTTTCAGCATAAACAAAGGAACAAAACAATAAAATAGCGTATAAAAAAACCAACTGCCTGTTTGGATTGTTAATAAAACTAACCCAAATTAATTTATTAGTAGATGACACAGAGTCCATATTTAACCGCGGCACACGAGAAACTCAGGGAAAAAGTGAGAGCGTTTGCCGAAAAGGAAATAAAGCCCGTTGCTGCTGAATTGGATGAAAAGGAAATATTTTCCTTAGACCTTACTGCAAAAATGGGCGACTTAGGATTGTTTGGCATTCAGGCACCCCGGGAACTGGGCGGACAGGGACTGGACACCCTTTCCTATATCATTGCCGTGGAAGAGCTTGCCAGGGTTGACAGTTCGCAGGCTGCAACCGTTGCTGCGGTAAACTCACTGGCCATTGCTCCCATAATAAACTATGGTACTGAAGAACAGAAAAAAAAGTATGTACCCCCATTGACCACCGGGCGCAAAACATGGGCTTTCGGGCTTACAGAGAAAAATGCAGGTTCTGATGCCATGGGTTCCGAAACCACTGCCGAGCTTCAGGGCAATGAATGGTTAATCAACGGTTCGAAAATGCACATCACCAATGCGGCCTCTGAAATATCTGCCGGTGTAACCCTGCAGGCTGTAACCGGGATGAAAGACGGGCGCAAGCGCCTTTCGGCCATACTGGTAGAAAGGGGAACCCCGGGATTTACCTATGAAAGAATGACCGGCAAAATGATGTGGCGTGCCAGCGACACAGGGCGGTTGTTTTTTGACAACTGCCGGGTGCCTAAAGAAA
>SLRE01000188.1 GCA_007131125.1 Bacteroidales bacterium
AAATAAAAACAACTGCAAAAAAATTATTAACCTATAAAACCAAAAGAGATGAAAACTTTAATATTTTCTTTTTTATTCATGAGCAGTGTGGGAGCATTAGCCTCCTCAGGAATTGGAAGCAAAGAGGTGATTTGCCTTGAAACCCTAAACGGGGTTCAGCTTAAAGCCTATGTTTACCAAGAAGCGGAAGAACCTGTAGAAATTCCAGGTTTGTTGAATCCTTCCTCTTCAGGGGAAAAACATAAACAGCAACAACCAGATTTGACAAGGATTCTTGAAGAGATTCGTAAGCCGGAAAAGGAAGAAGCACTGCCTTTCGAGCTGAATTAAATAAGCTTTAATCCCGCAATACGGGTAAACGGAAGGCATAACGAGGCCATTTCGTTTACCCGTTTTTTTGTTCCTGTTAATTCTGATTATCTTTACACAAAAGGCTTTTTGAACACCATTTTTAATTTTTTGTTTCATTAATAGCTAAGCGGCGAATATAAACCTTAAGCCTACTATCATGGCCAAGCACTCAGAAAATCAATCAAAATTAAAAGTATTGGTTCAGGGAATTGAACGATACATCATAAAAACGCTGATCGCACTCATGTCGATCCTGCTTATTCTTGCCACCATTGAACTGGGTTATACAGTATTCAGAGCGATAGAAACAAGCAACAGCGAAACCTTTATCATAGACCTTGACAACCTGATGAATGTCTTTGGGGTTTTCCTGCTGGTTGTTATTGGAATTGAACTTCTCGATACCATTAAAGTATATTTCCGTGAGCATGTAATACATGTGGAGGTGGTGTTGCTGGTAGCCATCATAGCCATTGCCCGAAAAATTATTGTTCTGGATTTTGACCAGTATTCGGGCCTGGCCATCATGGCAATTGCGGCAATACTCCTGGCACTTGCCGCAGGATACTACCTGATTAAAAAAACGGGTGGTTGCGGGTTTTGGCCGGGAGATAAGGAAGAAGTCAAAGATGAACATGTAGAGGAGAAGATTACCGAAGGCGACAACAAAGTTATAGAGCGGACTAAAACCATCCGTACCCAGGAAAACCTTGTTCCGCCAGGTGATGATGCCAAACATGCAAGTTCTCCCAAAATGACCGGTCCACCCAGAAAGGACCAAACTTCTGCTTCGGATAAAAAGGAATAATGCTTTAAATTGTTATTCAACCCTAAAAAGGGCAATTGCAACAGTCTATTGTCTTTCCTTGCGGAAAAATCCCCGGGGTTAAATACTTTATTTTTAGATTTTTGTGGGTAATTTGTTGCAGGGGCTTTGTGCATTTTGAAAATCTTTTTCTTACTTTCGCATCCGTAAACTAAAACCATCACTTTTACAAAACGGGAAAACAGGAAAAAATGGGCACCCTCAAGGATAGCACAAAGTACATTTTCGTGACCGGAGGCGTAACTTCCTCACTGGGAAAAGGGATTATTTCGGCATCTTTAGCAAAGCTTCTCCAGGCAAGGGGTTACAGAGTCACCATCCAAAAACTTGACCCTTACATCAACATCGATCCGGGCACCTTAAACCCCTACGAGCATGGGGAATGTTACGTAACTGAAGATGGAGCGGAAACCGACCTTGATCTGGGGCATTACGAACGTTTCCTGAATACCCCCACCTCACAGGCCAACAATGTAACCACCGGGAAGATTTACCAGTCGGTAATTGACAAGGAAAGGCGTGGAGATTACCTGGGAGAAACCGTTCAGGTGATCCCCCACATTACTGATGAGATCAAACACTGCATTCAGCTTTTGGGTGAAAACAAACAATATGATTTTGTGATCACTGAAATCGGGGGCACGGTTGGCGACATTGAGTCTTTGCCATACATTGAAGCCATTCGTCAGCTCAGGTGGGAAATGGGCCGTCGCAGCCTGGTGATCCATTTAACGCTGGTGCCTTACCTTTCGGCCGCCAAAGAACTGAAAACCAAACCCACCCAGCATTCGGTAAAAACCATGCTGGAATACGGGGTGCAGCCTGATATACTGGTTTGCCGCAGCGAAAAACCCCTGAATGAAAACATCCGCAAAAAAATTGCCCTGTTTTGCAATGTGGATGCCAACTCCGTTATTGAGTCCATCGACACCAACTCCATTTATAAGGTGCCGGTTTTGATGAGGGAAGAAAAACTGGACAAGGTCACATTAAGAAAACTGAATTTGCCTGTTAGCACCCCTCCTGAGCTGGAAAACTGGAAAAGTTTTCTGAGCAAGCTGGAAAACCCGAAAAAGGATGTGGTGATTGGCCTGGTTGGAAAATATGTTGAGCTGATGGATGCTTATAAATCCATTATTGAATCTCTGATTCATGCAGGAACAGTGAATGAATGCAAGGTAAATATCAAAATGATCCATTCCGAGCACATCACACCGGACAACCTCGAAAATACCATGAGGGAGCTTTCCGGGTTATTGGTGGCTCCGGGTTTTGGCGATCGCGGGGTTGAAGGCAAAATCCTAACCGTGCGCTATGCCCGGGAAAACAAAATTCCCTTTTTCGGGATTTGCCTTGGCATGCAATGTGCCATGATAGAATTTGCACGGAATGTACTCAATTTACCGGAAGCCCATTCCACAGAAATGAATCCCTCCACTTCCGACCCCATTATCGACATCATGGAGGAGCAAAAGAAAATTACCATCAAGGGCGGCACCATGAGGCTGGGGGCATATCCCTGCAACATTAAGGAAAACACCAAAACCAATAAAATTTACAACAAAACCAACATTACCGAACGCCACAGGCACCGGTACGAAGTCAACAACAAATACCTGGAAACCTTTGAGAAACATGGCATGATTGCCAGCGGCATCAATCCACAGGCCGACCTTGTGGAGATCATTGAACTGGATAACCACCCGTGGTTTATCGGGGTGCAGTTTCATCCCGAATATAAAAGCACTGTTGCGAGCCCTCATCCCCTTTTTGTTGATTTTGTCAGAGAATGCATTGCCTATTCCGGGAAGTAAAAATTTCCGCGCTTATAAAAGCCACTTACATTTTATATTTTTAAATACAATTCCGAAGGTAGTTTTTTGTTTTAGGCTATCTTTGCAGTCAGAAAAATTTCAACAATAATGACAAGAGACAACATAATCGGTTTAGTTTTAATTGTTGCCATTCTGGTTGGATTCTCCATTTTAACAGCTCCAACCGAAGAAGAAAGGATGGAAGCACAAAGGATACGCGACAGTATTGCCCTGGCGCAACAGGCCGAAGAAGAAAGGATGAGGGCCAGGGAGGAAGTTCCTGATGAGGAGGAAGAAATCTTACCTGAAGCAGTTACCCCTGATGATCCCGAAGATGCCGAAATCGACGCCATAGAAAGGCTGAGGGAACGCATGGGGCTTTTTTCCGAAGCAGCCATAGGAGAAGAAGGGTTTATCACCCTGGAAAATGAAGTATTAAAATTGAAGGTCAGCAAAAAGGGTGGTTACATCCATTCGGCTACCCTGAAGAAATACCAGACTTTTGACCAGAAACCGCTTCAACTGTTTAAAGGAGAAGAGGACAGGTTTACTTTTCATTTCTTTGCCGGCAACCGGAACATATCCACCGAAAACCTTTTCTTTGAGCCTTACTACCACGATGCCCGCTTTTCCGGGCAAGACAGCATATCCATTGAAAAAGGAGACTCCACTTCTTTTTCCATGCGGCTCTATACCGACCTGCACACCCCCGAAAACCCCAGTTACATTGAATTTTACTATGGGCTGAAGGGAAAGGAGTACATGATAGATTTTCATGTAAATTTTGTAGGAACCACCGACGTCATTGCCCTAAACACCACTTATATTACCCTTGACTGGGAGATCAAAATGCCCCGTCAGGAAAGAAACCGAGAGCATGAGCAGGGCAACTCCACTATTTTTTACAAGTATGCCAACGATGATGTTTCCAGGTTAAGGGAAAGAAGGGATGCCTCAGAAAGGCTGATCACCACCACACGCTGGATCTCTTTCAAACAGCAGTTTTTCTCTTCAGTGCTTATCTCCGAGGATGGTTTCAGCAATGCCGACCTGGTGAGCGAGTTTGTTGCCGAGGAGGATGAAGATTACCTTAAAAACATGTCTGCATCCATTGATCTGGATTATAATGCCAGGGAGGACAACTTTTACCCCATGAAGTTTTACCTTGGGCCCAACCAGTTTCGTGAAATGCAGGCCTATAACCTTGAGCTGGAAAGGCAAATCCCCCTGGGATGGGGGTTTTTCCTCACTTCATGGATCAACCGTTTTGCCGTAATCCCGGTCTTTAACTTCCTGGACCAGTTCAACCTCAATTACGGGATCATCATATTGCTTCTTACGGTGATCCTGAAAATCGTGCTCATTCCTATTGCCTATAAAACCTATACTTCTCAGGCAAAAATGCGGGTACTCAAACCTGACATTGAAGAGCTGGGCAAAAAATTCCCCAAAAAGGAAGATGCCATGAAAAAGCAGCAGGCAACCATGGCACTTTACAAAAAGGCCGGAGTAAACCCCATGGCGGGTTGTGTGCCCATGCTGTTGCAGCTGCCCATCCTTATTTCCCTGTTCCGGTTTTTCCCGGCTTCCATTGAATTGAGGCAGGAAGCTTTTTTATGGGCAGATGATCTCTCCACTTATGATTCAATTCTTGACCTTCCTTTCACCATACCGTTTTATGGAGACCATGTCAGCCTTTTCACCATACTGATGACAATCTCCACCATCTTTTACACCAGGTTTAACAGCCAGATGATGGGATCAAGTTCCCAGATGCCGGGCATGAAAACCATGATGTACTTTATGCCGGTGATGTTGATGGGTATTTTCAACAACTTTGCCTCCGGCTTGAGTTATTACTACTTCCTGGCCAATGTAATCACATTTGGTCAAATGTATCTGTTCCGCCTTTTCGTTGATGAAGACGCCCTTCACAGGAGAATTGAAGAGAACAAAAAGAAGCCTGTTAAAAAATCCAAGTGGCAGGCCCGGATGGAGGCCCTGGCAAAGCAACAGGAGCAGCAGAAACGAATGAAAAAGAAAAAATAAACCAATCCTCATAAAACCGCAAAAAACTTTTGCGGTTTTTTTTCCTGGCTGGGGCTTACAGCATTCAAATAATAAGGGATATTTTTCAAATGGCAATGAATGTTGCTATCTTTGCCAAAAATTGTATCTATGAAGGATATGGGTCTTTCCGCTATTTCACCTGTCGATGGCAGGTATTCAAAAATAACTGCCCCCTTGATTGATTTTTTTTCCGAAAAGGCGCTGATCCGCTACAGGGTGCTCGTAGAAATTGAATATTTTATTTCGCTTTGCCGGATTCCTCTTCCGGAGCTCAATGGGGTTAAAGAGGAAGCTTTTGAAAAGCTGAAAGAGGTTTACAGGAACTTTTCGGAGGAAGATGCCATCAGGGTGAAGGAAATTGAAAAAACCACCAACCACGACATCAAAGCCGTGGAGTATTTTCTCAAGGAGCGTTTTGAAGCCATAGGCCTTGGTCAATATAAAGAATTCATCCATTTCGGACTGACCTCGCAGGACGTAAACAATACGGCCATCCCTCTCTCGCTTAAAGAAGGTTTGGAGCAGGTTATTTTTCCAGCCCTTGACCAATTGCAGGAGCAGTTAAAAGCCATGGCCACGAAGTGGATGGAGGTCCCCATGCTGGCCCGCACCCATGGACAGCCTGCCTCCCCAACTTCCCTTGGCAAGGAGATACTGGTTTTTTACGAAAGAATAAAGGAGCAATACTGCCAGTTACAAACCCTGGAGTTTCCGGCCAAATTCGGCGGAGCAACCGGAAATTTCAACGCCCACCAGATTGCTTACCCCGACATTGACTGGACAGGCTTTGGCGATGCGTTTGCCTCAGGCCTTGGGCTGAAGCGCAGCCAGGTTACCACCCAGATTGACCACTACGACAACCTTGGGGCACTGTTTGACAACCTGAAACGCATTTGCACCATCATCATCGACCTTGACCGCGATTTCTGGGCCTACATATCCATGGAGTATTTCCGGCAAAAGATTGTGAAAGGTGAGGTGGGTTCTTCTGCCATGCCCCACAAGGTAAACCCCATTGATTTTGAAAATGCGGAAGGAAACGCAGGAATTGCCATTGCCATATTTGAGCATCTTTCCGTGAAACTGCCCGTTTCCCGCCTGCAAAGAGACCTCACCGACTCTACCGTTTTAAGGAATATCGGTTCTCCCATCGCCCATATGCTCATTGCCATCAAAGCAACCATGAGAGGCCTGGGCAAGGTGAAATTAAACCAGGAGGCCCTGGATCAGGACCTGGAGAAAAACATTCTGGTGGTGGCCGAAGCCATCCAAACCGTGCTGAGAAAGTTAAATTATCCTGAGCCATATGAAAAACTCAAAGAACTGACCCGCACGGAAGAAAAAATCAACCGGGCTGCCCTGGAAAAATTCATCGATGGCCTTGACATTCCCGATGGGGAAAAAGAGAAACTAAAAAAAGTCACACCCTTTAATTATACCGGGATTCTGCCCGGCACAGGCAGACAGCAGAAAGGGCAATAATTTTATCAATGAAGAATTTCAGAAAAATCCTGTCTTATATTATCCCCTATTGGCCAAGGGTATCCCTGAATGTTTTTTTCAACTTCCTTTCGGTGATCTTTTCCCTGTTCAGCCTCACCATGGTCATCCCTTTTCTGAGCATACTTTTCAATACCGATCAACAGGCATATGAGCTGGAACCCCTCAGGCTGAGCATTGATTCCATAAAAAACAACTTTTACTATTATATCAACCTCCTGATTGATAATTACGGAGAGGTGTATGCCCTGGTATTCATCAGCTTGCTGGTAGTTGTAACCAGCCTTTTCAAGAACGGGTTCAAATACCTTGCCCTTTACCATCTGGCACCAGTACGCAACGGGGTGGTAAAAGACATCCGCAATGCCATTTACAAAAAAACCATTGACCTGCCCCTCTCCTACCACTCCAAAGAAAGAAAAGGCGACATCATTTCGCGCATGACCAATGATGTTTACCAGATTGAGATCAGCGTGATCAGTTCCCTTGCTATGGTTTTCCGGGACCCCATGACCATCATCGTTTACCTGGGTTCACTGATGATCATGAGCCCCCACCTTACCCTGTTTGTGCTGATTTTACTGCCTATTGCAGGCCTTGTCATTGGCAGGATAGCCAAAACCCTAAAAAGCACTGCCCTTCGCAGCCAGAACAAACTGGGGATGATCCTTTCCGTAATGGAGGAAACCCTCTCAGGCTTGCGCATCATCAAGGCTTTCAATGCCGAAGACAAAATGAACCAGCGCTTTTTCAGCCTCAACAGCTTTTTCACCAGGGTGATGAACAAGATGTACCGCAGGCAGGACCTGGCCTCTCCGGTGAGCGAATTCCTGGGCACCATGGTTTTTATCATCATTATGTGGTATGGCGGATCCCTGGTGCTTTCCGGTCAGGGCAGCCTGTCCCCTGAAGGGTTTATCGGTTACCTGGCCATTTTTTCCCAGATCATCCAGCCCTCCAAAACGTTTACCCAGGCCTATTATAATATTCAGAAAGGGATGGCATCGGCCGATCGCATCGACGAGGTACTCATGGCTGAAGTATCCATTCTGGAACACCCTGATGCCCGTTCGAAAGAAACCTTTGATTCGGGCATAACCTTTAATAATGTCAGTTTTAAGTACGAGGAAGATTATGTACTGAAAAACATCAACATTACCATTAAAAAGGGGCAAAAGGTTGCCTTGGTGGGACAGTCGGGAGCAGGAAAATCTACTTTTGTGGACCTGATACCGCGGTTTTATGATGCCACCCATGGCGAGATCCTTATTGACGGGATTCCCATCCGTGAAATCAAAATCAGTGATCTTCGGGCGCTTATGGGCAACGTAAACCAGGACCCCATACTTTTCAACGATACTTTTTTCAACAACATCGCCTTTGGAAAGACCAATGTTTCGGAAGAGGATGTGATCAGGGCGGCCAAAATTGCCAACGCCCACGATTTCATCATCCGCAACCCCCTGGGTTATTACACCAACATTGGCGACCGCGGAGGCAAGCTTTCCGGCGGACAGCGGCAACGCATCAGCATTGCCCGTGCGGTATTGAACAACCCGCCCATACTCATCCTGGATGAAGCCACTTCTTCTTTGGATACGGAATCGGAAAAACTGGTACAGGAAGCCCTGCTGAACATTATGGAAAACCGCACCTCCATTGTGGTTGCCCACCGGCTTTCCACCATCATTCATGCCGATGTAATCTGTGTGATGCATGAAGGGGAGATTGTGGAAAAAGGAAACCACCAGGAATTGCTTGAGCGTAACGGTATTTACAAAAAACTGCACAGCCTGCAGATGTTCTCATGATAATTTTTTACGGCATTTTTTAATAATGATTATTTTTGCACCGGCAGTCGCCGGAAAATGTTAACAGAAAAATTTAAATTATGGATCTAAGCAAAATATTGACCATTGCCGGAAAGAGCGGCCTTTTTAAAGTGATTTCTCAAACCAGCAATGGAGTAATTGTAGAATCGCTAACCGATGGCAAGAAAATGCCGGTATTTGCATCTCACCGTTCCAGTTCTTTGGAAGACATCAGCCTGTTTACCCTTACCGAAGACAAGCCCCTTAAGGAAGTGCTGTGGGAAATATATAAAAAAGAAGACGGGAAACCTGCCATTGACCCCAAATCAGATCCTGCCAAATTGAAAAGCTATTTTGAAGAAGTGGTTCCTGATTATGACAAAGACCGGGTTTATACCTCACACATGAAAAAAGTGCTTACCTGGTACCATATCCTTCTGGAAAATGACCTGATTACAGAGCCTGAAACAAAAGAGCAGGAAGAAAGCAAAGAAAAAAAGGAGGAAGAGCCACAGGAAAGGGAAGCCACCTCCAAGCCAAAAGAAAAAACCAAACCTGAAGAAAAAAAGGGAAAAACCCAAAGCGGGACTTCCGATAAAAAAACCAAAAAAGAATAACTTTTTAAGTCCGTTCACCGGACTTTTTTTTTAGTTTTACCAGCCTATGTACCAGAGTCTGATTCGCCCCATTCTGTTTCTTTTTCCACCTGAAACCATCCATCATCTTGTTGGATTTCTTTTTAGGGTGGGATTTGCCATTCCTGGTATTAAATGGTTGGTAAAAAAAGCTTACACGGTAAATCACCCCTCCCTGGAGCGGGAAGTTTTTGGAATTCGTTTTCCGAACCCCGTGGGCATTGCTGCAGGCTTTGACAAAGAGGCCGCTCTTTACAACCACTTGTCTGCCTTTGGTTTTGGACACATTGAGATAGGAACCGTCACCCCAAAGGGGCAAAAAGGCAATCCCAGACCCAGGCTTTTCCGGCTCCCCCAGGACAAAGCCCTGATCAACAGAATGGGTTTTAACAATGAAGGGATGGAGGTTTTTGCTGAAAACCTGCGCAAAAACAAGCCCGGAGTAATTGTAGGGGGAAACATCGGTAAAAACACCCAAACCCCCAATGAGCAGGCAACCGAAGATTACTGCCGTTGTTTTAAAACCCTTTTTGATCTGGTGGATTATTTTGTGGTCAATGTTAGTTGTCCCAACATCACCGGTTTGTCCAAGCTGCAGGATACGGAAGAACTCACCGGGTTGCTGCAGGCCATACAAAAGATCAATCTCTCCAAAAGCAGTCCGAAACCCGTTTTGCTTAAAGTGGCCCCCGATCTTACCGAAAACCAACTGGACGAGGTAATTGAAATGGTAAGGGAAACCAAAATCAACGGACTTATTGCCACCAATACCTCAACCCAAAGGGAAAACCTTGGAACACCCGCTCAAAAAGTGGAAAAGATCGGAAAAGGAGGATTGAGCGGGCAACCCATAAAAGACCGTTCCACAGCCACCATAGCTTATTTGCATAAAAAATCGGGTGGTAGCATTCCCATAATCGGGGTAGGCGGAATACTGTCTTCACGGGATGCCATTGAAAAAATAAAAGCAGGAGCTACCCTGGTGCAGGTTTATACCGGTTTTGTTTACTCCGGCCCCTCCATTGCCAAAAAGATCAACAAAGCACTAATTAATTTTTAATCTTTTGGATTTCATTTCTTTTTATTATTTTCATAACCGGACAATCCGTGTCCCTTTTTGGACACCAGTTAAATAGAACGTTCTCAATTTATTTTTTTACCCACTTTTAATTCAACAACTTAAAATATTTGGCGGGATTTTTGCGAATATTTTTGTAAAAAATTGAGGCAATTCTATGAATTTCCGGAGACTTCTTTTGATATTATTCATACTCTTTTCCCCTGATATTAGCCATGCAGGAGAGCCCGGATTTGAATTTGACCGGGACCGCCGAAGAATTAGGGTACCTGTAAAGATTAGTCAAAATCTTATCGTGGTTCCTGTCAGCATCAATGGCTCCGCACCTTTGAACTTTATTCTTGATACGGGAATAAGAACCACCATTCTCACCGAACCCTTAATGGCCGAAATGCTGGGCTTAGGTTTCGATGAAAGTATTTATGTTTTTGGTTTAGGTGGTGAAGGAATTGTTGAAGCCACCCGGTCCAGGGACGTCACCATTCAAATTAGGGGGGTTACCGGAAAAAACATGAATCTTATCATCCTTCCTGAAGATGTGCTTTCTTTCTCAGAAATGATGGGCTTTCCAGTACACGGGATTATCGGATATGATTTTTTTAAAAATTTCCCGGTTGAGATCAATCATCATGCCCAGACCCTGCAAATTTACCGTGATCAAAATTACCGTATAGGGAGGAGAAGCAATGTAATACCACTGCAGATCATTGATCAGAAACCTTATGTGAAAGCGACCCTTGTGGGACAAAATGCCGACACCGTAACAACAAACCTGCTGGTGGACCTTGGTGCCAGTCATGCAGCCTATGTAAACAATAAGCACCTGCGATTAAGCGATATAACCATTCAAAGTTTTCTGGGTCAGGGACTTAGTGGCAACCTCACCGGAAGAATGGGCAGAGTCGAAAAATTGATAATCCACGACAAGATAGCGGTTGATGATGTTCTGGTGGCTTATCCGGATAAAGAATTTATTACCTTTTTTGATCAGGAGATTGAATGGGAAGGTATTATCGGAGGAGAAATCCTGAAACGATTCGATATAATTTTCGATTACCAGGCCGAACAAATGGTTCTGAGGAGAAACTTCCAGTTTCGCAAACCTTTTACTCCAAACCTCAGCGGAATGGAAGTCATTGCAGAAGGAAGAAATTTCAATAAATTCATGGTACATAAAGTTCGCCCGGGTTCATCTGCCTATGAAGCAGGGATTATGGCCGGTGACCAGATTATTTCCATCAATCACAAAAGAGCCCAACAGATCAGGCTTGATGATATCTTTGAGAAAATGACAGGAAACCCCGGGCGGGTAATCACCATGATACTCCTTCGCAATGGAGAAACATTCCGAACAAGTTTCAGATTACGGGAAGACATTTAAGCAGGAAGAATTAGTTTCTCCTGAGCAATTCCATGTCTTTTCTTGAAGCTTTCTCTACCCATGATTCAGGAATGAACTTCCAGTTGTTTCTTTTTTCGGCAGGCACGGGAGAATTTTCCCGGAAATACTTCATAAGCTCATTGCGCAAATCGGTATCTGTTGCAAACACAATGCGTTGACTGAGTTCTTCCCTGTCAATACCTGCGCCCCTGGTCAGGTGGCCTCCTCCCCCGCTTCCGCGGTAAGAGTTGATGGCAACCGTGTAGGTCATTTCCGGTTCAAAAGCAGAACCGTCTTCCATTCCCGATATTTTAACCCTTTCTCCGGCCGGGCTGCTCAGGTCAACGGTATATTTAATTCCTGCGGCTGAATCGAAGTTATAAAAAGGATTTCTCAGCAAACCTCTCCCCCTCCGGCCTTCAGGTATACGGCCATCTTCCCCGACATGAAGGTTGAGCATATGGTCGTTTTCATCATTCATGGTTCGCACCCATAAATCATAGGAAAACTCCAGATGGTCCTTGATCTCCTGTCCGCTAAGCTCCATAGCGTAAAGATAGTTTTCGTACTGGTAAAGGGAAAAAAAGTCTTTGGTTCTCAGGGTGCCCTCCCTCAGTGTTACATCAAAGGAAAGGGGTGCGGTAAAGGAAATATCCGCTCCGGTAATATCCAGCTGCACCTGGTGTATCAGGTCAACAAAGGGGGCACTGCCAAACAGTGTTTCCATGGAGTTCATGGTATTGCCCAGTTTTCCAACGGGCTTATTGGAGAATTCAAGGATTTCGGAAACATCACTTTCAAACCTCCTGATAAATTCCTGGCTTGGAGCGAGGTCTTTGGTAGAAATGAGTTCGGCTTTCATGTCTTTCAATTGAAACTCCCGCCTGGACAGCCTTTGAAACTTAATTTCCACCATCCCGACTTTTTCGGCAAAATGTCCGGGTCCTACCAGCAATACTTCCTTGCCTTCAACATTGGTAACCTTTTCAATCCTTTCGCGGTGGTCATGAGAAGTTAGAATAAGGTCAAACCCCGGCACATTGCGGGCAATCAGGGCCGATGCATTATCGGGGACAGGCTCTCCTTCCCTGAGTTCATCCGGGCCCCTCCCGCTATGAAACAGGCCGATGATGGCATCAGGGTTTTCATTTTCTTTGATGTAAGGAACCCAGTATTCCGCAGCTTCCAGCATATCCTGGAATTCGAGTCCTTCCCAGAGATGGCGGGGCAGCCATTGGGGCACTCCCGTGGTGGTAAGCCCAAGCACCGCAATACGAATGCGGTTGCGGGTAATGATGGTATAAGGTTTAAAGAAAGGTTCACTGGTTCCTTCCTTAAATACATTTGCACCCAGCCATGGAAAATCGAATTCCTTTACCAGTCGGTTGTATACTTCAGGACCTGCCTCAATGTCGTGGTTGCCAATGGTGGCGGCATCGTATTTCATTAGATTCAACACCCGGCTGAAAAGATTTTTATCGCTTTCCTGCACAAAATTGGCATAATAGGCAGCAGTGGTACCCTGTATAAGATCCCCATTGTCGAGCAGTATCAGGTTATTGCTGGTCCTTGTTCTGATGGCTTCCATCAGGTAATGCACATTGGCCAGGGAAGAGGCACGGGGTTTATCATTCACAAAATCATACGAGAAAAGCCTGCCATGCACATCGGCTGTAACGGCAACATGTACCTTAACTTCCCTTGCGTGGGTTTCGACAAACAGGGATACGAAAAAGAAAAGTCCTAAAAATAAAAACAAGCGGGATTTCATAAAGCATTGAGTTTAAAAACACGTAAAAAACTTCCTGAAAAAGTCAGGCAGACAAGCCGGGGCATTATATCCTGACTCCTGAAAACATTCGGGCTAAAATACTAAAAAGAACGCAGGGTGGCAGGATGTGAGGAAAAAAAAGCTGCCGGGGTTTTCCGGCAGCTTTAATCAAATTGAGAATTTTTACTGTCCCAGATAAGCTTTGAGCAGTTTGCTCCTGGAAGTATGCTTGAGTCTTCTGATGGCCTTTTCCTTGATTTGGCGCACCCTTTCGCGGGTGAGGTCAAACTTGGCTCCGATTTCATCCAGGGTAAGCCCGTGGTTCATTCCGATACCGAAATAAAGATTGATTACGTCTCTTTCTTTTTCGGTAAGGGTAGCCAATGAGCGTTGAATTTCCCTGGCCAGTGATTCATGAATAAGACTTGAATCGGCGTTGGGAGAATCGGAATTCACATAAACGTCCAGAAGGCTGGCATCTTCACCCTGCACAAGGGGAGCATCCACCGACACATGATGTGTTGAAATACGGAAAGACTCGGCAATTTTGTCTTCATGCAAGTCCAGTGCTTCTGCCAGCTCTTCGGCAGAAGGCGGGCGTTCGAACCTTTGTTCCAGTTTTGAAGCCTCTTTTTTGATCTTGTTTAAGGAACCGACCTGGTTCAGAGGGAGGCGTACGATCCTGGATTGTTCGGCCAATGCCTGAAGAATAGATTGCCTGATCCACCAAACTGCATAAGAAATAAACTTAAAGCCCCGGGTTTCATCAAAGCGCTTGGCAGCTTTGATCAGGCCGAGGTTTCCCTCATTGATCAAATCCGGCAAGCTCAAACCCTGGTTCTGGTATTGCTTGGCAACCGAAACCACGAAGCGCAGATTGGCCTTGGTAAGTTTTTCCAGGGCCACCTGGTCTCCCTGCTTGATGCGCTGGGCAAGCTGTACTTCTTCTTCAGCAGTAATAAGGGGTACTTTCCCAATTTCCTGAAGATACTTGTCCAGTGAAGCAGTGTCTCGATTGGTGATGGATTTGGAAAT
>SLRE01000208.1 GCA_007131125.1 Bacteroidales bacterium
TTCATGTTTATTCCTTGTTGCGGACTCTCAAAACCATCTTGCCCATGTCTTCTGTAGTAAAGATATTTTCCGGATCGGCATCCCGTTATCTTGCTGAAAAAATTGCCGAGTTTTATGGCAAGCCTTTAGGCAAAGAACTCGTCACCCGCTTTGCTGACGGTGAATATCAACCCTCATTTGAAGAGACACTGAGGGGAAATGATGTGTTTATCATTCAAAGTACGTTTGCTCCGGCTGACAACCTTATGGAGTTGTTGCTAATGATTGATGCTTCGCGCCGGGCTTCAGCCAAGCAGGTTGTAGCTGTTATTCCGTACTTTGGTTTTGCCCGGCAGGACCGCAAGGATAAACCCAGGGTTTCCATCGGGGCCAAGCTCATTGCCAACCTGCTGATGGCAGCAGGGGTCAACAGGGTAATTACCATGGATCTGCATGCCGACCAGATCCAGGGATTTTTTGATGTGCCGGTGGACCATTTGTATGCCTCGGCCATTTTTGTGCCTTACCTGAAAAACCTGAACCTTCCCAACCTGGTCATGGCTTCCCCGGATACGGGTGGTACCCGTCGTGCAGGGGCTTATGCCAAATTCATGAACAGCGAGCTGGTCATTTGTTACAAACAAAGGAAAAAAGCCAATGAGGTGGGGAAAATGACCCTGATCGGGGATGTAAAAGGAAAAGATGTGGTGCTGGTTGATGATATTATCGATACTGCAGGTTCCATTACCAAAGCCGCCCAGATGGTTATGGAAAAAGGTGCCAATAGCGTGCGGGCAGTCTGTACCCATCCCGTATTCAGCAAAAATGCAATCCAATGCATTGAAGAATCTCCTTTTGAGGAGGTCATTGTCAGCGACACCATCCCGCTTAAGGAAAAGTCAAAAAAGGTGACGGTGCTGACTTCTGCCAAACTGTTTGCCAATGTGATCCAAAGGGTGCACAACCACGAGTCCATCAGCTCTCACTTTGAGTTTTCCACCATTTTGTAAAAATCTGATAATAATTGATTTACTTTTCCCTGCAAAGTATTATCTTTGCAACCTGTTTTTTTATGGGGGTTATCAGTTAACCTCTTAATTATCAAACCATTTAATCCGTAAATACAATGAAAAAAGTATCTGTGAGCGGTTCTCCCCGTGAGGACGTAGGGAAAAAAGATGCGAAAAGGCTGCGCAGGGAAGGCAACGTGCCTTGCGTGATTTACGGGGGGAAGGAACAAATTGAGTTTTACACACCTGAAGTAAACTTTAAGGACATTGTTTACACCCCTGATGCCTGTCTTATTGAACTTGAAGTTAAAGGAAAGAAGTACGATGCCGTATTAAAGGACATACAGTTTCATCCGGTAACGGACCAGATCCTGCATGCCGACTTTCTGGAGTTGTTAAAAGGCAAGCCGGTAAAGATCAGCGTACCCATAAAAGTGGTAGGCGACAGCCCCGGAGTAATTGCCGGAGGTAAGATGCTTGTGAAACTTCGCAGGCTGCAGATCAAGGCCCTGGCCGAAAAACTTCCGTCGGAAATCGTGATTGACATTTCCAAACTGGAAATTGGAGATTCGGTAAAAGTGGGTGACCTCGACCTGGAAGATGTTGAACTTCTTGACCCGGCCAATGCAGTTGTTGTAATTGTGAAGTCTGCAAGGGCGGTAATGATGGCACCTGTTGAGCCTGAGGTTGATGAAGAAGAAGCTGAAGAAGGAGAAGAAGGAGAAGAGGGAGCTGAAGGAGAAGAAGGAGCCAAAGGCGAAGGCGCTGAAGGCGAAGGCGAGAAAAAGGAAGAATAGTCCTTCTTTAAGACCCGATATAATATCAAGGCATAAAGTCTCACAAGGGCTTTATGCCTTTTTTAATAAATTTGCCTCACAGCAGTTCAATCAAAAGGAAAATATTGCAACATGAAATACCTGATTGCAGGCCTGGGAAACATTGGTCCAGAATATGCCGAAACCCGCCACAATATTGGCTTTATGGTGGTTGACAAGCTTGCCTCTTTAAAGGAGGTAAGTTTTGAGCCCGCCCGTTACGGCGATGTGGCACAATTCAGGCACAAAGGCCGAACCTTTATCCTGTTAAAACCTTCTACCTATATGAACCGCAGCGGGCGGCCGGTTTTATACTGGATGAACAAAGAAAAGGTGGAGCTTGGAAACCTGCTGGTTGTAGCCGATGATGTGGCTCTGCCCCTGGGTACCTTGCGCCTCAGGGCTAAGGGAGGTTCCGGAGGGCATAACGGGTTGACCGATATTATTGAAGTTATTGGCACCCAGCAATTTGCCCGCCTGCGTTTTGGCATTGGCAGCGATTATCCCATGGGTTACCAGTCGCAGTATGTTTTGGGAAAGTGGGAGCCGGAAGAGCTGGAGGTGATCAGTCCTAAAATTGAACTTGCATCGGAAATAGCCATTAGTTTTGGGATGCAGGGTGTAAACCGTACGATGAACCTTTATAACAAACGGAAATGAAACTTCCTGTTAAGCGGGTTACCTGCGCCGTAATCATGGAAGGAGGAAAGGTTTTTGCAGCCCGCCGCGGGAAGCAGGCCAAACATCCCTTCAAGTGGGAGTTTCCGGGGGGAAAGGTGGAAGCAGGGGAGTCGGATGAAGCATGTTTGCATCGTGAGCTGAATGAAGAACTCGGCATGCAGGTGGAGATAATGCAAAAACTTCCGGTTTTTGAGCATGCCTATCCTGATTTCCATATCCGGCTGGTTCCTTTTGTTTGCAGGCCAACGGGTTCAGGGCATACACCCGGGGAACATGATCTTACGGAATGGTTTGCTCCTGAATACCTGCCGGGCCTGGACTGGGCGGAGGCAGATGTGCCGGTAATGCAGTTCGTTTTAAAGCACTTCTTCTAAAAAGCCTTGTTCACGGGACCTTCCCTCATCATACATTCTTTTCCATTCGATAAGTCCCATGACGGCCAAAACCAGGAAGATGGTAAACTGAAAGCTGGTAAAAACCAACCCTTTGATGAAGTAAAGGGGCACAGAAATGACATTTCCCACAATCCAGTAAATCCAGTTCTCAATTTTTTTGCGGGCCATGTACCACATGCCAATCAGGAAGATAGAGGTGGTAAAGGAGTCAACATAAGGGATGAAAGAGTCCATGTATTCGGGATCGTCCTGTTTGAAAATATACAGCAGCAAAAAAATCAGGCCGTAAAGCACAGGGATAAGCGCGATGCCGATGCCTTGCTGTTTTTTGGTGTTCCAGCGGATGGGGCGGTATCTTTTCAGTTCGTCTTTTCGGGTCCACATGTACCAGCCATAAATGCTCATGCTGGTATAAAACAGGTTGATGCCCATATCGGCATACAGCTGAATGTTGAAGCAGATATATATGTAAATAACCGTAGAAACGATACCTGTGGGGTAAACCAGCAGGTTTGCCTGCCGGGCAAACCACACGCTCAGAATGCCAAAAACCACCGCAATGATTTCCAGCCAGGTGGTTTCCATCACATTCTGGTAGAAGAGTTCAAAAAAAGAATTCCAGTCCATTATGGGGAAGTTTAGAAAGTAAAAAACAGCGGGGCAAAGGTAGAAAAAAAAGTAAATTTTATGGCTGGTATTCCTCCGGGTTGTTCTGCTCTGCTTCCCATGCGGCCATGGCAAATTTCAGGTCGCTATAGGTAAATTCATCGCCCAGTATTTTCATGATCTCTTTCAGGCTTTTGCTCCCCACGGCTTTGGAAGCGGCGATGATCTGGTGGATTTTTTCTTTTTCAACGAAAGTAGTGGCATCCACCAGGCCTTTGCCGACAAAAGTGGCCATATGGCCTTCGATGGTGGAAACCGCCAGGGATCGTGCTTTGGCAATGTCTTCCAGGGAAAA
>SLRE01000008.1 GCA_007131125.1 Bacteroidales bacterium
AAAAGAAAAACCCCGGGGTTAATTAAAAGCTCCCGGGGTTTTTATTGAAAGGGGGATTGGTTATTTCATTAATTGAAGTACAAACGGTATGCCAAATTGAAGTTTCTTCCCGGCATGGGGAAGTGGCGGTCTTCTACTCTTGACAGGTGATCCCGGTATTTGGTGTTGAAAACATTTTCGGCCCGGAAAATGATTACATGGCGGCCGTTATAGTCCATACGGTAGCCCATGGTAAGGCCCATCAGGGCATATCCATCGGTCATGCTTTCTTCGGGTGCCACCCTGCTTTGTTTGTTTGCAGCCCTGACCCGGGTGCCAACCCATCCGCTTCCAAAGTCATATTCGGCTTCTCCTGTAAAACGAAAAGGCGGGATGAATGGAAGATATTCCCGGCTTTCGCTGGTTCTGCGGGCATTTACGTAATCCATGCCCACATTGAGGGAAAGACCGCCAATGGGAGCAAAGCCCAGAGCGATTTCACCTCCAAAAAACCTGGCCTCATCGCCCATGTATTCAAAAACCGGGAGACCCGAATCCTCATCGGTCATACCGGTAGGTTCAAAAATAATGTAATTGCTGAACCAGTTGGCAAACCCGGAAATCTCAAACTGGAACAAGCGGTGGGTCCAGTTGACGAAGAGGTCGGTACCATGGCCGGTTTCATCTTTAAGGTCGGTGCTTCCGACCTCATAAACGCCTGAGCAAAGATGGGGACCGTTTGCAAAAAGTTCTTCCACCATTGGATTTCTGTGTGAACGGGCAAACTGTCCTCCAATTTCTACCTCCTTATGCGGACGGTAGTTCAGGCCTGCCGAACCGGTAAAGTTGGCACCGCTTCTGGACTGGTCTGCATCGGGAAACACATGATTGGCCAAAGCTCCTGTGTGCTGAAAGTCAATTCTTGCGCCTGCCTGCATTCTGAGGGAAGGGGAGAGGGGAATTTCCTGGAAAGTAAATGCACCCACATTAAACCTTTTCTCTCCGGGGGTGTAGGCCTCATCACCACCAATATCCAGGTTGTGCCCGTGAATGTTAAGGCCAAAGGCTCCCCGCTCGAAAATGCGGTGGGGGCGGTGCTGAAGGGTGATGGTACTTGAGAATGCCAGTTTGTCGTGCGAAAGTTCTACATCCTCTTCCCAGGCCCCGTCTTCGAATTCAATTTCTATTTCTTTCTGATCCAGATGGGTAACATTGAATCTCCATTGGGCCTTGTCAAAGAAACCCTGTCGCTCGTAATTGAACCTGCCCTGCATTCCGATCCTTTGCTGGCGCACTTCTATGTTTTCATAGGGGTCATCAATGTGTTCGGGCAGCCCATAGGTCTGGTCATTGAAAGAAACGCTCACTCCACCGTTGAGATTGGCGCGTTGCAGTCCAAAGCCGACAGCCCCGTCGTAATGGTCCATGTATGTTCCGGGCATTTTGCCTTCGGGGGTGGTGATGTCGCCCGACTTTCGGTAAGCCATTCTGGCGGTGACGGCCCAGTCGGTATTTCCCAGGGTGTACCTTGCAAATCCGGCACCCATATTGTTCATGGTTGCCCCTTGAGCCGAAACAACCCCGGAGGAACCCGGTTCCCAGTCTTCAGGAATATCGCTGGTCATCAGGTTGATGACACCACCCAGTGCACTGGATCCGTACATAAGGCTGGCAGGTCCTTTTACCACCTCAACCCGGTTTGCAGAAAGGGGATCCATAGTAAGGGAGTGCCCGGCTCCCGATTCAGAAACGTCGCCCATGCGCTCTCCATGTTCCAGTATCAGGATGCGGTCACCGTCCATACCCCTGATTACGGGGCGTGCAGGAGCAGAACCCATTGAGCGCATGGCAAGGCCCGGCTCCCCGTCCAGCATTTCTCCGAAAGAAACCTCGCTGCGCTTTTGCAGGGCCTCACCTACAAAACTCATGTCGGACTGATAACGAAAACCGCTGGCCGTGGGGTTGGCGGTAATAACCACCCCGCCCAGCTCAACAGCACTGAAACCGACTTCAAGCTCCAGCGACCTTGTTTCTCCGGGCTCCAGATCAAGTTCAAGGATTTTGGTTTGGTAACCCATGCCGCTGACCTGCAGGGATACCTTGCCGGAGGGGAGATTCCGCAGTTGAAAGAAACCATCAACATCGGTGGAGGTCCCAATATCGGTATCTTCAATCATAAGGTTGATAAAAGGAATGGGATCTCCGTCCTCTGCGGAAATGATGCGGCCTTCCAAACCGGAGTTATTGCCGGATTGCCCGGTTGAAGAAGCAGAAAAACCCAGAATCATGATAAACGCCATGATGGCAGAAAAAACAGATTTTATATTGGATTTCATTGTAGTAGAATAAATTAGGTAGTAATGCATTAATTGATCTGATAACAGATCCATCAGGTGGCTGAAATGCACCCAATATGGCCCGTTTCCCGTAACATCAGGAAAAAAAGGAAATAAGAAAAAAAGCAGCATTACCTGGGGGGAGCCCTCAGAAAGGGAAACCGCATGGGAAAACCCGAAAGGAGGTTTATCGCCTGCGAAGAAAAGGAAATAACAGTTTCCGGATTAACCCGGATATTGGCGCAGCATTCAGCCCCCACAACGGTTTGGAAATCGGAAATGGTTCCCAGGAAAAAGATATCTTTTTCATTGTGGTGGTGGTCTTCAAAAGGAAAACCGTCCGGATTTTCTGCGTTGGATTCTGCTGAGGGCTGAAAAGGGTGGGCATGTTTGATAAGTTGCCCGTTGGGTAACTGGTGATAGTGCCAGTTGGCATTTGAGTTGTGAAACAGCCAACAAACCGGCAGCAGCAACAACAGATAAGTATATTGTTTTATCTTATGCATAAGGCACTTGCGATGGGGCAAAATTATTAAAACCCCTTGAGAAAAAGAAGTAAAACAGGCAATTAATTACCTGAATTATTTTTAACGAAAAAAACCTCTTTGCTGTTTTCAAAAACATCCGGATCAGGGTCAGATTTTTTTAAAAAACCCGGCTTCAAAAAAGAGAAGCCGGGTCAACTAAAAAACATGAAGAAAAAAACTATTGTTAGTTGGCAATTTCTTCCCTGACGATTTCCACTTTCACCGGGGTGCGGTTTTGCAGGTTATCGCTCACCGGGCAGCGCTCTTCCACGGCATGTATCCACTTTTGGAGAGTTGGCTGGTCGGCATCACAATCGGGCTTAAGGATAACGGAAATGTATTTATAACCGGCCCTTTGTTCGTCACTTTTTCCAAACAATTTGGCAGGATTCAACTCACCTTTGATATCTATTTCCAGGTTGCGGAGTTCAAAGCCCATTTCTTGGGCGATCAGGTGCCCCATTACGTTCAGGCAGCCTGCGAAGGCGGCAAGCACGTACTCAACCGGGTTGGGGGCCAGGTCGGTTCCTCCCAGGCCTGCGGGCTCATCTACCAGTATTTCGAAATTGCGTGCTTTAACGCTGGTCTTAGCCGGGCTCTGGCTGTTGGCTTTTATATTGAATGTTAAGTCAGACATAGTGTTTTATTATTAAAGAGTTAACAATTGTTAAATTATTAACAAAGCTACACATTAATCATGAAAAGGGAATTACTTTTGAGGTGGGAAAACCCGTTTTCCATCATTTAGTTTTTCCTGAAAAAAGAAGTAATATTGCATTTTTCTGGGCAACCCTCAATACCATGGAAAAAAAACAAATATATTCTGAGTGGGATTCAGCACTGAGCGAGGAACAAAAAAACCTGGTTCAGGACCACTCCTATACCCTGAATTTCAGGCCCAACGAACCCATCATCAAGCAGGGTTTTTCGGCCAATCATATTCTTTTCCTGGAGGAGGGGATGGCCAAACTTAGCGTCAGTGACCAGGACCGCACCACCACATTCAAGATCATTGGAGAAGGGTCTTTTATAGGGATCATGTGTTCTTTTGTGAAAAAGAATTTTGAATTCTCTGCAACAGCCATTAAGCCTTCCCGGGTAAGGCTAATCGACCGCAATGTTTTTGAAGACCTGATACGTACCAATGGAGATTTTGCGGTGCAGATGGTAAATCTTATGTCGCTGAGCACCAACAAGATTGTACACGACCTGATTTACCTCAGCCATAAAAATGTAGACGGTGCCCTTACCACCATCCTGCTGGAACTGTCGGGAATATTTGGACGCGACCACTACCAGATGCCTTTTTCCCGGGTAGAACTTGCCGGTACCATTGGTTATTCCAAGGAAAGTGTCATCAACTCACTTTCCGGTTTGCAGAAGGAAGGCATCATTTCCGTATCGGGAAAAAACATCAGAATACTTGACCGCAAACGCCTGGAATTAATTTCCAGACACGGATAATAAAAAATTATGAGTAAAGAGAAGCGCAACGGCGATCCCCGTTTGTACAAATTACTGGAAGAACTGGAAATTTCCTATGATTATTATGCCCATCCACCTGCCCCCACAGTGGAGGAAGCCGCCAAATACTGGAAAGACCTGGATGCCACCCACTGCAAGAATCTTTTTTTCAGGAACCACAAGGGAAACCGGCATTACCTGGTTATCCTTGAGCACACCCGGGAGCTGAACATCAAAGACCTGGAGCAGCGTTTAAAGCAGGGCAAGCTTACTTTTGCCTCTCCCAAACGGTTAAAAAAGTATCTTGGTCTGAACCCGGGTTCCGTTACTCCATTTGGGCTGATCAACGATACCGGAACCCATGTGCATCTTTTCCTGGATGAAAAGCTCAGGGAGTCGGAAAGCATCAGTTTTCACCCTTGCATCAACACCGCTTCCCTTGTTATTTTCTACAGGGACTTCATCCGCTTTTTGGAGCATTGTGGTAACACTTATGAGTATGTAAGGATGTATGATTAGTTTTTCCTGATGCCGGTGGAATTTTTACCCTGCAAGGAAGGAGATCAATACACCTGCTGCCACAGCCGATCCGATGACCCCCGAAATATTGCTGGCCATGCAGTATTGCAACAGATGATTGGAACTGTCGTTTTTCACGGCAATCTCATTGGCCACCCTAGAAGCCATTGGAACGGCGCTCAGGCCGGTGGCCCCGATCAGGGGGTTGATCTTTTTCCTGGCAAACAGATTATACCCTTTCACAGCCAGTATACCACCGGCTACTGAAATCGAAAAGGCAATGAGGCCCCCAACGATGATGCCCAGGGTACGGACATCCAGGAAGGTGGCGGAGGTCATGGTGGCGCCGACGGCAAGACCCAGAAAGATGGTTGCCGTGTTGAGAATGGGACCGGTGGCGGCATCGGAAAGCCGGCCGGTGGCCATCCCGATCTCCCGGATAAGGTTGCCAAACATCAGCATGCCAACCAAAGGCACGGCAGTGGGCACAAAAAAGGCCACAATAATACCCAGCACAATGGGAAAGGCGATCTTCACGGCAGACATGTTTTTTATTTCCCGTTTGGAGGGATATTGTTTGTCCATGGCCTTCATGTTGATCTGCAATTCATTTTTGGAGCAGAGCAGGCGCACCACCGGAGGGATGATCACAGGCACCAGGGCCATGTATGAATAGGCCGCAATAGCAATGGGACCAAGCAGGTGAGGGGCCAGCACAATGGAAATGTAAATGGCGGTGGGTCCGTCTCCTCCACCGATGATACCCAGTGAGCCGGCTTCCTGGGGGGTAAAGCCTACGGCAATGGCAGCAAAAAACACGGTAAAGATACCCAGCTGGGCTGCAGCACCAAACAGGGCCAGGCGCAGGTTGCGCAACATGGGACCAAAGTCTGTAAGGGCACCCACACCGAGAAAAATAATGGGCGGTAAAAAGCCGGTTTTGATCAGGGAATAATAGAGGTAATTCATAATGCCATGATCAGCGGCAATCTCAATGAGGTTTTTGTACCGGCCCTCTTCCAGCATCACTTCGGTTTCGGGTACAATGCCCATTCCTGCCCCGGGCAGATTGGCCAGGATCACCCCAAACCCGATGGGAACCAGCAACAGGGGCTCATACTTTTTCCTGATTCCAAGAAACAACAGGAAAATTCCTACCGCCAGCATGATAACGATACCCGGACTGGTAAACAGCTCCGGCAGGGAAGTCATATCCACTAATTTTTCCAGTGCACCCATTTTTTCAATTTTCCATTCATTAACAGCAGCAGGCAGGAATTACCCGCCCTTTATCAATTATCTTCTTTGATACGAAACAGCAGGTCGTCTTCAAACACCTCGGTACCGTTTTCTGCCACGATCTCTTCCAGCCTGCCGGATACGTTAGACCGGATGGTATTGTAGGTTTTCATGGCTTCGATATAACCCAGGGCATCTCCCTTTTCAATGGTGTCGCCCACTTTAACCGGCTTTTGGCCCATTTCCCTGGTCAGGTAAAAGTTTCCGGAAAGTGGGGAGATGACATCCCTCATCTGGCTTTGGTCGTCCTTTTGACCGGCTTTTTCTTTTGCACTGCCGCTTGGGTCGCTTTCGGAGGTTTCCCCGGGATTGTCATCATAGGAAACGGTAACCTGGTATTTTTCTCCGTCCACTTCCACGGTCATTTGGGTGGGGCCTGCCGGTTGTTTGGAGGATTTTTCAATCACCCTTTTTTCCGTTTTGGGATACATGCCGCCCCCTTCTTCCCGCAGGCGAACCATTTCTTCTTCAAAAGCCCTTTTTGCTTCACCCGACTTATAGCGGCGGTATTGTTCGGGATGCATGGCCAGCTCAAAGAGTTCTTCATCATCTTCTCCGTAATCCCAGCCTTTTTCATCCATTTCTTTTTTAAAGCCTTCAAGTTCATCGGGATAAAGCTCCTGCGGATTGCCCTTAAAGAATTCTTTTCCTTCTTTTTCGGCCAGTTCTTTCAGTTCGGGTGCCAGCTCTCCGGGCAATTGACCCAGTTTTCCGGTAAGCATATCCCACACATTATCGGGTATCATGGTCCAGCGCTCCCCACCTTTTTCCATCTGGGTTACATTCATCACGGCCAGGTTTTTCACATACTGGCTGAATGGGGTCACCAGGGGCGGATAGCCTACCTTTGGCCAGATGTATTCCACTTCCCGGAAAAGTTTTACCAGGAATTCATCCTGGGTCATTTTGCGCTTGTTGTGTTTTTTAAGCCATTTGTTCAGGAATTTCAGGTTTTTCTTCAGGTCGTCCATCAGGGAGCCCATCATACCCCCGGGCAATCCAGAAGATATCAGCAGGGAGTTCATGGTGCGGTTCTGGGGGTTGATGAAATAGCCCAGGAAGTCTTCCATGAATTCCTGGTTGACCCGACGGGTTTTCATATAGGCATCCATATCCACTTCGGGCACATCAAAGCCGGCATCTTTCAGCATGGCCTGCACGGCCAGTATATCCACATGGCCGGTGCCCCATGACAGGGGCTCCATACCCACGTCCACGTAGTCTGCCCCGGCCCTTACCACTTCCAGTATGGAGGCCATGGCAAAGCCGGGTCCGGAATGGGAGTGATATTGTATGGGGATATCGGGATGTTTTTCGCGGATGCCCGATACGATTTTTCCGAGCCAGACAGGCCGGCCTATGCCTGCCATGTCTTTCAGGCACAGCTCGTCGGCACCCCCTTTGATGAGTTCGTCGGCCAGGTTGATAAAGTATTCTATGGTATGTACTTCCGAAAAGGTAATACTCATGGCTGCCTGTGCGATCATCCCGGCATCCTGTGCGTAGCGGATGGAGTCGATGATGTTGCGGGGGTCGTTCATGCCGCAGAAGATGCGGGTGATGTCTGTGCCCTGTGCTTTTTTGACCTTGTACATGAGTTTGCGCACATCGGCGGGAACCGGCTCCATGCGCAGGCCGTTGAGCGAGCGGTCCAGCATATGGGTTTGTATACCCGCTTTGTTAAAAGGGCGGGTCCATTCGCGAAGGGCCTTGTTGGGGTTTTCCCCAAACAGCAGGTTGATCTGCTCAAACCCCCCACCGTTGGTTTCAATACGGTCAAAGCAACCCATTTCAATGATGTGGGGTGCAGTTTTCTTTAACTGGTCTACCCTGGGCACATACTTCCCTGAAGATTGCCACATGTCGCGGTAGACTAAGGAAAATTTTATTTTTCGCATGATATATTAAGCCTGTAAATTAATACTGTTACCCTTCCGGAAATTTTTCCCGGAGAAAAAAAACAACCAATGAAAAACAAAAATTAAGTTTTTCGGATATTTACCACTTTGCCCCGGCCTTCTGTAGTGGCCTGAACTGCAGCAGCAATGGCGGCCAGGTGTTTACGGTCTGTTGAACCGCTTTTTCCCGGACCTTTTTTTGCAGGAGGCGTTGCCGGAGGAAAAAACCGGTTAACCGCCCATATGATGCCTTTACCGGTAGCTACCACCACCAGCAGCACCATAAAAACGGTGAGCAGCCCGAGAATAAAAACCTGCAAAGGAAGGCCCATATTTTCCATCATTAGCCGTGATTTGAAGCGGTATTAAAAGAAAGCAAAGGTAACCAATTTCGGGCAATTTTTCCTGAATTACCGGCCTTTCGGGCCTGTGAGATTGCCTAAAAGCAAAAGGTTTCAGGCAGGTCAGTTAATTTTTTCGATCAATGTAAAAGCATTTTTATTTACTTTGCATCATTATCGGTTACAATATAAAACTTCCTGATTATGGCAACCAAAGCACAGATCGACGCCTTTCTTTCCAGCCCTCATATTGCAGTGGCCGGGTATTCGCGCAGCCCGAAAAAGTTCGGGTCCATGGTATTTCGTATCCTTAAAGAGAAAGGCCACGATGTATATGCCGTAAACCCAGCCGGAGGGGAAACCCCTGAAGGGGAAACGGTTTACCCGGATGTAATGGCTTTACCCGACAATGTAAAGGCATTGCTGGTGATTACCAAACCCGATGTTGCTCCCGCCTTGGTTAAACAAGCCATTGAAAAGGGAATGACCCATATATAGATACAGCAAATGACCGGAAATAAAGAAGTAAAAGAAATGCTTGAAGCCAGTCAGGTTGATCAGGTTTACGGGCATTGTATTTTGCTGCATGCCCAGCCCGCAGGCATCCACAAAGCCCATCGCTGGCTACTAAACGTATTTGGCCGTTTGCCGAAGTAAGAAGGGCCACCCCGGAATAAACCGGGGCAGCCCTGCCTCAACAAAACTACTAATTGTGAAGAAAATTACTTGATTATCTGAATCTTTTCAGTTGCAAATCCTTTTAATGTGTTTATTTTCAAAAAATAAATTCCATAATCCAGATTGGTTACATCTAACTGGTGGTTGGTATTTTGCACTTTTTCCGAATAAACCTGTTGCCCGAGCATGTCAAAGATCCGGATTTCCTTTATTTTTTCCTCCGAACGGATGTTGAGTTCAGTGCTTGCAGGATTAGGGAAGACAGAAAATTCTACCAGGTGGGGATCGGTCAGGGATACGTCGTCGCGCTCCAGGATTATTTCAACCTCCACATCCTCATCGGTTACGCTTACTTCCCCGGTTTTCTCGTGATAGCCTTCTTTGGTTAACAGGTAGTCATAGGTTCCTGCTTCGATTTCCTCAAAAACATAAACCCCCGGACCATACTGGGTTCCATCAAAAGTGATCTTCGCTTCGGTGATGTCCTCGCCTTCTTCATCCTGAATGTGAAATGTAACAGTAAAAACCGGTACTTCCTCTTCCTGTAAGGTTACGTTTACAACCACGTCTGTGTCTTCTATGGTTACCTCGTCTTCAACAGCCTGATAACCGTCCCTGTTAACGATGTAGGGATAGGTGCCGGGTTCAAGGTCTTCAAACACGTAGACCCCGGCTTCATAGTCTACACCATCGAGAGTGATAGTTGCATCCAATATTTCATCACCCTCCTCGTTTTCAATGTGGTAGGTAAGAGAGTATGTACCTGGGTTAAAATATGTGTAGTGGAGAATGCTCGTTCCTATACCACTCATGTAGATATTAATTTTATCTTCATTTTCGATAATGTCCAAACCAGTATAAGTGACATCAATGAATTCTTCAGGAGTAACTGAATACCAATTTTGACCACCGTCTTCCGAATACAACAGTCCTGAATGCACAAATCTTCTGGCAAAAACAACATCTTCATGTTCCTTACTAAAAACTACCTCTGCACATTCGAATTCCGAAAAAGTATTAGACCAATTCTCTCCTCCGTTAAAGGATGTGTATATACCATGTTCATCGCTGACCATTGCAACAATATTATCCGGATTGTTTGGGTTCACAGCAATATCCCAAACTCCTACTTCTTCAGGCAACCCATTAGAATATGATGACCAGGTGTCCCCATAATCTTCAGATTTGAATATTCCCGAATTTTCCATTCCAGTGGCATAAGCCCAAATAACACCAGGTTGGGTTTCAACTACCTCAATTGAAGTAATTAGCTCCATAGGTTCACCGGTAATGGATAATTCTTCTGTAGAGGCAAAATCGTCATTGGTTCTAACCAGTTTTACAGGTCCAAAAAGGTCTGATAAAGGTGTTGTAAACCAATAGGTATTTTCATCATCAGGATCACGAATTATTTCTGATAACAGGCCTGCTTCATTGTCATGATAAACCTCAATTCCTTCGGTAGAAAAGTTATCATCACTTTGATAAATACTGATTCCCCCAAAGAAACCTCCGGGCACACCCATAAAGGCTCTGTTTTGTGTTTGATGGTCTCCGAAAATAAAATAATATTCCCCGACCATATCTAATCCTACTTCACCATAGACTGTATCTGATTCCAGGCAATGCACAAAATAGCTCCCCTGGGAGGTATAATAAAGATAAGCTTCATTATTCGGATAAAGGGTTGCATCAATTGAATTAATGTTTAAAAAAGGGTTGTCAACAAGCTCCCAGGATTCACCATAATTATGGGTTTGGACAATCCTTTTGTCACTCCCAATAATTACATTTTGAGGATTGTAAGGGTTAAAAGAAATGACAGATCCGTAAAAATAAGTGTTGTAATCATTTTGTTCAAAAAGTGTACTTTCCCAGGTTTGTCCTCCGTCTGATGAGTTGAAAATTTCGTCATGACTGGTTACCCATATATTTTCCGGACTTTCCGGATCTATAGCAATACGAACAAAGGAATTAAATGATGCAGAGCTTGTGAACTCACATTCTAAGTCAATCCAGTTTTTACCTCCATCTGAAGACATCATTACCATGTCTTCATCGGCCCCAAAACCAGTTACGGCATAGACTTTATTTGGGTCTTCAGGATGAAAGGCAACATCCCCAATTATGTTGCCCGCCTCATAATGAGTCCAGTTTGTTCCATTATCAGTGGAACGTAAAAATCCTCCTTCAACATCATACCAACCACCCCCCATTCCTAATAAAATCGTTTGGGAGTTTTCAGGGTCAAAATTAACCGTAACAGGTGCATGCATATCATTTTCCTCCCAATCATAAATCATTTCAAAGGTTTCCCCTTCATCTTCTGTTAGCCAAACCATCCTTCTGCTTCCATCATATACTGGAGATTCAGGCATCATAGTAAAAAAAATAATTTTTTCAGGATTATTCTGACAAACATCATAATCTCTAAAATTCTGATAATGAATATGAGAAAGCTGAATAAGATTAACCAACTCACCCGTGTTTACATCCAAAACATATAATCCTCTTACATCTGTATCCTGTTCAGAACCACTAGTAACGGTAAAATACAAGTGATTAGGTTTGTCGGGGTTTGCAAATCTAAAGTTCCTCAATACAGAACCCCAATTCGGGACTTGAGGAGTTGAGTAAAAGAATTCCCAGGTTAGTCCATTATCCGATGATTTAAAAACAAAACGCCCATCCATTCCAGAGGCATAGGCAACATTTTCATTTACAGGATCAAAAGCAATTGACCCTATTCGCCCGTATTCAGGTCCAACCATACCTTTAAAGGTTACATGCTCACCAAAGCTATCGGGGCCAGATGTTTTTTCTGCCAAATTTTGTTCTTCAGAAAAAGTTCCCAAGAAATTGATTTTATCCGGTTTAGCCTGGCTTTGAAGGGAGGTAAAAAGAATTAGATTGAGAAAAATAATAAATTGTAAAGAAGTAGCCTTCATGTTAGAAAGTTTTAAGTTAAAGAATTAATTTGCGTTGCAAATGAAAGGAATAGTTTTTATGAAAGGAAAAATTTGGCATGGACAAAGTGTGACATTGTCCGGACAAAATGTGACAGCCGTTAAAAAAACTCTTTTGATTAGAAGCTATAAATGTATTTTACCAAATCCTGATTGCCGTCCAGCTCTAGTTTTCCTTTTAACCGCATTTTTCGTTTTCGATAAGAGGCATTAGTAATGTTTAATAGCCGGGCTATTTCCTTTCCATTTAGATTTATACGTAAATATGCGGCAAATCTCAGGTCATTAGAATTAAGGTGAGGGTGTTTATTCAGCAACTTTTGAAAAAACTTTGAATGGGTTTTTTCAAAATGAATTACAAAATCATTCCAGTCCTTATTAATATCAATTGTATTTTTTAATTCTTTTTTTAATGAAGCAATCCCATTATTTTCCGAATCATTTATTTTTTCAATTTTTTGAAGGACATGGTTAAGAATGTCGTTTTTGGCAGCACTAACCAATGCCTTTGATGAAATTTCTTTATTTTTTATTTCTAATTCATCCAGCAAAAGCTTTTCTTTTAGTTTTGCACCTTCATCTTTTCTTCTCATTTTTTGCTCTAAAGCTAATTGTTGAGCTTTCGTCTTTTCAAGTTCTAATGTATCAATTTCTTGTTTTTTTTGGATTAGATAATTTTTTTGCTTCATGTTAACCCATCTTACTCTCATTGTATATCCTCCAAGAAGGGCTAATAGCACCAAAAAAATTATTATACTAGAGTATAATTTTTGTAAAACCAATAATCGATTTTCAGTTGCCTTAAGTTCAAACTCATATTGTGATAATTCAAATTTAGTTTGTAACTCAAACATTCTTTGTTTGTCTTTAAGCTGTTGGATTTCCCGATATACTTTACCAGCTTCTTGCAGATAATAATAAGCTTTTTGATAATCGTTAAGTTTTTTTGCAATAAGGCTCAATAGATCTAAAGCATGATATTTTACCTGGATACTTTTGCTTTGTATCGAAGCTTTTACGGCTAAACCTGCTTTTTCCCGGGCTTTCAAATAATTACCCATGTTGAAATGAATTCCTGCCAAGCGAAGAGAGGCTAACCCGAATGGTTGATTATGTTTATTTTCTGAATTTAACTTTATTGAATTTTCTAAAATATTTTTTGCTTCTCTTAATTGACCTTCCATTTCATAACTTTTGGCAAGGTTTATTTTCGCATAAAAATTATTGATTGTCCCAGGTTCGGTATGAGATAATGCTTCTTCTGTAATAGCCCGGGCTTTGCTAAACTGTTGAAGTTCAATATAAATAGTTCCTAAATTGATACTGTATTTGACAGCTTTATCTTTTAATCCAGCCTTGTTTGCCCTTTCGTAGGCTTTGATTAAAAACTCAAGTGCCTTCTCGTATTCATCGTTTTCATTATACACCATTGCAATGTTATTCATTGCAGTCAACTGGTTTTCTTTTGCCAGCTTATCTCTGGCAATATAATATGCCGATTTAAAGTAATGCAGAGAGCTTGCATATTCTGAAGAACGGAAATAACCAATTCCTATATTATTTTTTACAAGAAACTTTAATCTTGGATTATCTTCTTCCCTGGCAATTCCCAAAGCCATGTTCAGAAACTCAAATGCATTTTTGTATTGATGGTTCTCCATTAATTTAATTCCTTTTAATAGCAGGGAGTCTCCTACTTCAATGGCTTCAAGACCAGTAAGCATACTCATTACGTATTTTTCCGGGTCCAGACTTTGTTGAGGTAGTTCATTTTGGCTTGTTGCCATGGTTGTAGAAAAAACCATGATTTTCAAGAAAATAATAAACAATTGGAAAAACTTTTTTTTCTTCATGTTGAATTATTTTGGAAGGGATAAAAAATTGAGGACCAATAATAAAATTGTTTTTACATTTTAGTTTGGGCTTTAAGGCCAATAAACTATTTCTGGTTTGTTCAAAAAAACCTAGGGGAAATTAGTTTATCCGCGAAAATAAAATGGTTGGTGGATTCCCCAAAGAAAAATCACTTTTTTGGTGATTTCTTAGTTTTCCAGGGTTTGAAAGTGGAAACATAGAGCATGAACAACAGCAGAAGGAATTGCACCGACCCCAGGATAATGAGCATTTGCTGGTTGCTCATAAACTGATCTGATGCCAATGCTGCCAATCTTTTTGATTCGGCCAGGGCAGTATTGGTATTGACGGCCGGACC
>SLRE01000153.1 GCA_007131125.1 Bacteroidales bacterium
AAAATATTTACCAAAGATTTTTTAGAAAATCCGAGTTTCGAAGATAAGTATTTTTATTCAGGATTTCAACTGTTTATTCCCTAAAAAAAGCAATAAAATCAAAGGAAAAACAGTATTCAGGGTTTTATTCTTATCCGCTATTCAGGTCTTCTTTTGGTCGTTTTTTTTCTTTAAAACGCTTGTTTTACTCTAAAATAATGAAAATTAAATTTTGACAAACTCCTGTATTTCAACAACAAGTTAATGTTTTTCTTTTGTAAAACTTCTACGCTGTTTTAATATTTTCTGCTTTGGAAAACTTTAAGTCATTGTGAAAAGCCTTTTAAATCAATGGCTTTTGTTGAATAGGGAAGCACACGAAGAAAAAACCCCGGGAAGTTTAACCCGGGGTTTGGTATGCCTAATTGAAAAAGAATAGCAGGTAACTGTTTTAAGGGCTTTGGGTTTCCAGGTGGGAAAAGTTTATGCCATCGGGTTCTTTACCCACTTCGAAATGCCTGGTAATTTCCATTTTTTCCAGATCAATTTCGGTAACGGCATCTGAACGGGTATTGGCCACATATGCAAAAAAGTTGTCGGGCACTACAATACCTATTGGTACAGAAGTTTCGGGAAATTCTGCAAAGTAGCGATCTTCATCCACATCATCGGGAACAGGGGGAGTAAGTTTAACCGTTCCGATGAGGGTTCTTTCCCGGGCGTCGAAAACAGCGATGTCGCCTGAACGGGCATTGCTTACCAGGAATTTTTCACCATCAGGAGAAAATTTCCCGCGGATGGGAAAGTCCGGACAAGGAAGTTTTTCCAGCAATTCAAGGGATTGTGCATCAAAAACCGAGATGGTGTTCTCCCCCCGGTTGGTAACCCAAACCTCTCTTCCATCCGGAGAAACATCAATGCCTTCGGCTCCTTCTCCGCTGTAGACATGGCGGATCAGTTCGCCTTCTTCCAAATCAAAAACGGCCATGTTTCCGGTGCGGATGCTAGGCACAAACGCCCTGGAGAAGTCAGGATTAGCAGCAACCATATGGGAAACGTCCTCTCCGGTATACATGGATTGAACCACTTCTGCCCTGTCCACATCCACAATTAACAGGTTGCGACTGCCTTCGGCCGTAACCAGCAGGCGGGTGGTTTCTCCCATCCACTGCATACCATGGGGACGGGTATTCTCTTCGCCCAGGTCTATTGTATTAATCAACTCACCGCTTGCAACTTCGTAGACCGACAGGGTGTGCCCGGGGTTTTCACGGTCGCCGTAATTGCAAACCACCGCAATTACACCATTAGCGGATACTTCCACCTCATGGGGCTCAAGTCCTGATGGAGCCACCGCCTTTACCTCACCCGAGGCCCGGTTAACAAAATAAACATCATCGCCTGATTTGCTGGCAACGATAATGGTCCCGCCAAGGGCTTCCGCTTCCGGGGGAGGGGCTTCACCACATCCCGACAGCAACAATCCGGTGAGCATTCCTGTAAAAAATATTATCCAATAGGTTTTCATTTTTTGAGGTTTTTGGGTTTTGAAAAAAGCTTATACCTTTATTCAACATATTATTTCTGCTTTACAAGGTAAAAAAAATACTCCAAACCCAAAAACGCAAGGAGGTAACTTGCCGGTTGCCGGCAGGCAATAAAAAACGTTAAACGCCCGTACTAATAAGAAACTTAAAGCCGGGGGGCTGGCATATTTTTATTAATTTTGCAGGCGGTAAAACAAAAACATGGCCAAACAGGAAGACAAGATCATTGGCAGGAGACTAAAGACCTCCTACATCTCCACGGTGGTAAGCATTACCCTTGTTTTGTTCGTTCTTGGGCTTTTAGGTATGATCATCATGCACGCACAAAAGCTTTCAGACCATGTGAAGGAGAACATTGGGTTTTCAGTGTTTTTAAATGAGAATGCCCGCACTGCCGATATCACTCACCTTCAGAAAACCTTTGATGCCATGCCTGCAGTGCGCTCTACAGAGTATATTTCAAGGGAGCAAGCCGCGGAGGAGCTTACCAAAGACCTGGGAGAAGACTTTGTTGAATTTCTTGGATACAATCCTTTATCTCCCTCTATTTTGGTTACACTTAATGCACGTTATGCCAACCCCGACAGCCTGGCCCTGTTTGAGGAGGAGGTAATGAGCTATCCGGTGGTGCAGGAAGTAGATTATCAACGTTCGCTGGTGCACCAGGTCAATGAAAATGTGCGCCGCATCAGTGTTGCCCTGTTAATTTTCAGTGTACTGCTGCTGATCATTGCCTTTGCACTGATCAATAACACCATCAGGTTGAGTGTTTTTTCCAAGCGTTTTCTGATCAAAAGCATGCAGCTGGTTGGGGCCACTCAGGCCTTTATCCGCAGACCTTTTGTAATTAAAGGAGTGGTTCAGGGCCTTATAGGTGCTACCCTGGCCATTTTTCTGTTGCTGGCAACCCTGTATGCCGGGCAGCAACAAATTCCAGAGCTGGTTGATTTTCAGGACACCCGCATGCTCATGAGCCTGTTTGTTCTGGTGATCTTCCTTGGCATCATCATCAGCTGGATTTCCACCTATTTTGCCGTGAAAAAATACCTGAAAATAAAAACCGACTACCTTTATTATTATTAACTCTATTTTGCAACCCTCGTCAAACCCCTCAATGATGAAGAAGAAAAAAGAAGAAAAAGTACTTTTGTTTGACCGCAGCAAATACCAGTGGCTGATTATCGGGCTTTTGGTAACGGCATTAGGCTTTATTTTGATGATCGGGGGCGGAAGCGATGACCCCGGCAAGTTCAGTGAAGACATTTTCAGCTTTCGCCGTTTAACCCTTGCCCCCATTCTCGTACTTGCCGGTTATGGAATTCAGATTTACGCCATCCTTAAAAAGAGCCATAACGTAGCGGAAGACCCTGCCAAAAAAGATCCAAAAACCAAAAAATAAGTTGTTTCTATGAGTTGGTTAGAAGCCTTGATCCTTGGCCTGCTTCAAGGCCTTACTGAGTTTTTGCCTGTGAGCAGCAGCGGCCACCTCGAACTTGGAGGTACTTTGTTCGGACTTGAAGACCCACACGACTTTTTTACCTTCAACATCATTGTGCATGGGGCCACTTTTATGAGTGTGGTGGTGGTTTTCCGAAAAGATATCCTCTCCCTTATCGTTAACCTTTTCCGCTTTCAATGGAATGCCGAAATGAAGTTTGCGTTACTTCTGCTGGCTTCCGCTATACCCACCGCCATTGTGGGCCTGCTTTTCGAAGAACAAATCGAAACCATTTTTGAAGGAAGGGTTGTTTTTATTGGGTTTATGCTGCTGATTACGGCCACCTTACTTTTTCTCACACAGTTTGCACCCAAAACCGGCAAACAGGTTACCCTTAAAACGGCCCTGATCATTGGCATTGCACAAACTTTTGCCATCCTTCCGGGCATCAGCAGAAGCGGGGCAACCATCAGCACCGCCTTGTTTTTCGGCATAGCGCGTGCACAAGCCATAAGGTTTTCATTCCTCATGGTGCTTATTCCAATTTTCGGGGCCAACTTCCTGAAAGTGCTGAGCATATCCGAACAGGCCAGTTCAGGAGCCATGGACGTTACCCCCATGATCATCGGGGCAATAGCTGCCTTTGGTGCCGGGCTTTTTGCCTGCAGCTGGATGCTTTCTCTGGTAAGAAAAGGAAAAATCGTTTATTTCTCCTATTATTGCCTTGCCGTAGGTCTTACCGCCATTTTAACCGGAATCTTTTAATTGAGGCATGAGCCAGGTTGATGAACTGAAAACTTCTTTGCTGGAGGGTCGTTTGCTCCCTTTCGACAAACCCCTGAAATGGACCTCTTT
>SLRE01000097.1 GCA_007131125.1 Bacteroidales bacterium
CCTCCAAGCCCAAGAACTCCTCCCGGACAAAACCGCTGAGGATTTTCTGAAATTCCCGGGTTTTCTTTTTTCTGTGGGATTATTTTCCCATTTTTGCCGGGAAGTTTCAAAAAAAAGTTGCAACTTGCAACAAAATTCGACCATCGTTTCCGGTTTTTTTCATTAATTACAGAAAAACCCCATTTCCTTTGCGGTTTTTCCCGGCTTTCGGGCAGGTAAAGATTGATAGTCTTTTACATAACTTTTTTAATTTATTGTTAAAACCATTTTAAAACCAACAAGAAATGAAAAAACATAATTTTAGTGCCGGACCTTCTATTTTGGCAAGAGAGGTCATTGAAAACACGGCCAAAGCAGTTCTTGAGTTAAATGATATCGGGTTGTCTGTTATGGAAATCTCCCATCGCAGTAAAGACTTCCAGGCAGTAATGGACGAAACTGTGGCTTTGTTTAAAGAATTGCTGGATATTCCCGAAAACTATCATGTGCTTTTCTTAGGCGGGGGAGCCAGCCTGCAGTTTTGTATGGTGCCCTACAACCTGCTCAATAAAAAAGCCGCTTACCTTGAAACCGGAACCTGGGCCAAAAAAGCCATCAAAGAAGCCAAATTTTTTGGAGAGGTAGACGTGGTAGCTTCTTCATCAGATAAAAATTTCAACTACATCCCCAAAGATTTTCAAATCCCCGCCGACACAGATTATTTCCACATTACCACCAACAACACCATTTTCGGAACCGAGATTTTTGAAGATTACGACAGCCCGGTACCCATGATTGCCGATATGTCGTCCGATATTTTCAGCCGCCCGGTTGATGTTTCCAAATATGGCATTATATATGGTGGAGCGCAGAAGAACCTTGGCCCTGCCGGGGTTACTTTTGTGATTATCCGCGATGACCTTCTTGGGAAAGTTGACAGACAGATTCCTACCATGCTCAACTACCAGACGCATATCGACGGAGGTTCTATGTTCAATACTCCTCCCTGCCTTCCCATTTATACCTGCCTTGAAACTTTGCGCTGGCTGAAAAAACTCGGAGGCGTGAAAATCATGCAGAAGATGAATCTGGAAAAAGCTCAATTACTCTATGATGAGATTGAACGGAACAAATTGTTCGTGGGTACGGCAGAAAAAGACAGCCGCTCCATCATGAATATTTGTTTTGTGATGAAAGATGAATACAAAGACCTTGAGGCTGACTTCCTTAAATTTACCGCCGAAAAAGGGATGTCGGGCCTTAAAGGCCACCGCTCCGTTGGCGGATTCAGGGCTTCTACCTATAATGCCCTTCCCAAAGAAAGTGTGCAGGCCCTGATTGATGCCATGAAGGAGTTTGAGAAATTGCACGCCTGATAAAATCCTGAAAGGATTCTGCATTACGGAGAAAAGTTCTTTTCTCCCTTGTATTAAAAAGTATAAAAAATGCAATGCCCTGCCGGTTGTTTATGCCGGCAGGGCCTTGCCTCATTCATAAACAAAAAAACTGAAGTGATGAAAAAAGTATTGGTTGCAACAGAAAAGCCTTTTGCACCTGCTGCGGTAGAAGGTCTGAAAAAAGTGTTGGACAAAGCTGGGTATGAACTCAACCTTCTGGAAAAATACAGTTCGCCCGATGAACTGAAAAAGGCTGCCGCACAGGCAGAAGCAATGATTATCAGAAGCGACAAGGCTACACGTGAGGTAATTGAAGCCGCTCCAAACCTTAAAATTATTGTAAGGGCAGGAGCAGGTTATGACAATATTGACCTGGATGCATGCAACGATAAAGGAGTCGTGGCCATGAATACCCCCGGACAAAATTCCAATGCCGTTGCCGAACTGGCTTTTGGCATGATGGTTTATTTAATCCGGAATGGATTCAACGGTACTTCCGGTACAGAACTACGTGGTAAAAACATCGGTATCCACGCTTATGGTAATGTTGGAAAATTTGTGGCAGAGATAGCCAAAGGATTTGGAATGGATGTGTACGCTTTTGACCCTTTTGTTAAAAAAGAAGATATTGAAAAAGACGGGGTAAAAGCCCTTGATTCAGTTGAGGAGCTTTACAAAACCTGTAAATTCATTTCCCTGCATATTCCTTCCAATGAGAAAACCAAAAAATCAATCAATTATGAATTGCTGAACCTAATGCCCAAAGGTGGTGTTCTGGTCAATACAGCACGCAAGGAAGTGATTGATGAAGATGGCCTTCTCAAGCTTATGGAAGCCCGTGAAGACTTTTGCTATGTTTCGGATGTGGCTCCTGATTGCCGCGAAACCATTGAAAGCAAGTTTGAAGGACGCTACGTTTTTACCGCAAAAAAAATGGGTGCCCAGACGTCAGAAGCCAATATCAATGCCGGTATTGCCGCTGCCAACCAGATTGTAGACTTCTTTGAAAAAGGAGACAAAACCTTTCAGGTAAATAAATAATTTTTTTGGAATGGGGCGGTGCAGCTTTGCACCGCCTCCTTGTTAAACAAATAAAACTTTAGTATCTATGGCAATATTTAAACCTTTTCAGGGCTATCGCCCCCCGCAGGAAATTGTGAAAGATCTGGCTTCAAGACCCTATGATGTTCTGGATTCGGAAGAAGCACGGCAGGAAGCCGGGGACAATCCCTATTGCTTCCTCAGGGTGGTAAAGCCTGAAATCGAACTTCCAAAAGACATCAACCTCTACTCACAGGAAGTTTATGATAAAGCCCGAAGCAATTTTCAGAAGTTTATTGAAAAAGGGTACCTGGTGCAGGACAAAAAACGGCACTTTTATGTTTATGCCCAAACCTGGGGAAAGAAAACCCAGTATGGTATTGTAGGGTGTGCCGGAGTGAAAGATTATGAAAATGAAATCATCAAAAAACATGAGCTTACCCGGCCCGATAAAGAGGAAGACCGCATGAATCACGTGCGCGTTACCAATGCCAATGCCGAGCCTGTTTTCTTCACCTATCCGCAGGTTGATGAAATTGACCAGATCGTATCGGAAGTGGTTAAAGGAAACCAGGTTTATGATTTTATTGCAGACGATGGTTTTGGGCACCATTTCTGGGTTGTTGAACAGGATGACCAGATTGAAAAGCTGGAAAAACTGTTTGCAGATGTTCCGTATCTTTATGTGGCCGATGGCCACCATCGTACTGCTGCCGCTGCCCTGGTTGGAAAAGAAAAAAAGGAAAAAAATCCAAACCACACAGGTGATGAAGAATACAACCTGTTTATGGCGGTTGTTTTTCCCGACAACCAGCTTACCATTATTGATTACAACCGGGTTGTAAAGGATTTGAACGGTCTTTCCAAAGAAGAGTTCCTTAAAAAACTTGAACCACACTTTGAGGTGGAGGAAAAAGGGCAACAGGAATTTAAGCCTGAAAAAATCCATACCTTTGGCATGTACCTGGATGGGAAATGGTATTCCATGAAAGCCAAAGACCATACCTATGACGACAATGACCCAATCGGGGTGCTTGATGTAACCATCCTGTCATCATATGTATTGGACGAAATCCTGGGAATCAAAAACCTGCGTACCGACAAGCGGATTGATTTTGTCGGTGGTATTCGCGGCCTTGGTGAACTAAAACGCAGGGTTGACAGTGGTGAAATGCAGGTTGCATTTGCCCTTTATCCAGTTTCCATGAAACAACTGATGGATATTGCCGATACCGGAAACATTATGCCGCCCAAAACCACCTGGTTTGAACCAAAATTAAGAAGCGGGCTGGTAGTCCATACATTGGATTAATTCTTTCACAGCCCGGTTTTCCGGGCTGTGTTTTTAAAACTAATTCAGCCAAAGG
>SLRE01000213.1 GCA_007131125.1 Bacteroidales bacterium
ATATTGAAACCTGGAATCCTGACGGCACCCCATTAACCGACTTTCAGATAAATTACCTGGAGTTTTTCGGACGCCTAAGGACTTACCACAATGAACTCAAAGCGCACCTTTTAAAGAAAAACCTGGCCTACCAGGGACTTTCCTCAAGGCAGGCAGCCGAAAGCATCAAAAAAGGCAGCACCGGCCTGCCCTGGGAAAAAGTGATCTTTACAGGATTCAACGCCTTTAACCAGGCCGAGGAAATGATAGCTGACACCCTGCTCAGTCGGCAACAGGCCGAAATACTTACCGACGCCGATGCCTACTATCTTGAAGACACCATGCATGAGGCAGGTTCTTTTATTAGAAAATATGCCGGAAAATGGGGCCTGAAAACTCCCGCAACCAAAACTTCCTTTTTCCGGGAGCAGAAAAAAAACATTCAGGTTTTAGGGATTGCGAAAAACGTAAACCAGGCGCGGCTTGCCGGCAACCTTTTGGATGAGGAAACCGGACTAAGCAATGATGAAAACACCGCACTGGTGCTGGCCAATGAAAACCTGCTCATCCCGGTATTGAATGCGTTACCCGAAAAGGTAAAAAATGTAAACGTAACCATGGGATACCCCCTTCAAAAAACCAACCTTTTCGGGTTTTTTGATGCCCTGCTGCAAATAAGGCTTTCCATGCAAAGATTCAGACAGGGCAGGAAGGGAAAGGTTCCCGGGTTTTACCATAAAGACATCATCCGGTTTTTTAACCATACGGCGGCTGCCCTTTTTTGGCATCCGGTTGAGGGAGAAAACCTCTGCGCTGCCCTGGTGCAAAACATCCTTGCTTCCAACTCCACCTTTCTGCAGTTCGAAGACCTGGCAGCCCTTTCGGAGGATGCAGAAGGTTTCTCCGGGAAATTTGCATTTCTTGCCAGGGAAATTGAAGGGGAAGCTGCCACATTTTTTCACTCATTGTTAGCACTTACGGAGCAACTGGACCAGGCTTTCAGACAAAAAGCAACCCTTTCGGGAAAGGATGTAATCAACACCCCATATTTTGCCGATTTTGAGGCCCTGTATTATTTTGCTTCCATCTTCCGGCGTTTGGAGTCATTGTTTGAAAAATTCCCCTTCCTGGAATCGTCCAAAACCTTGTATTCTCTCTTTAAACAAACCACTGCCGAAACCCGGCTTGCCTTTTCCGGTGAACCCCTTCAAGGGCTACAGATTATGGGGATGCTGGAAACCCGCAACCTGGATTTTAAAAATGTGATACTGCTTTCGGCCAATGAGGACATCCTGCCCAAACCCAAAAGAAACAACTCCTTTATACCTTTTGACGTCCGCAAAAAATTCGGGCTTCAGGTGCACTCCGACAAAGATGCCATTTACGCCTATCACTTTTACAGGCTTTTGCAAAGGGCCGAAAACATTTTTTTGGTTTACAACACCCAGACACAGGATTTGGGCAGCAGTGAAAAGAGCCGTTTTATCACACAGCTGCAATATGAACTGGAAAAATACAATCCCCAAATAACTATAAAGGAAACCGTAGTTTCCCTTCCTCCCCCTGCTGAACCGGAAAAGGACCAGCTTACCATTCATAAAACCCCTGACATCATGGAGCGTTTGAGGGAAATGAGCCAGAGGGGCTTCTCTCCTTCTGCCCTGAGCCGGTATGTCGATTGTCCTTTACGCTTTTACCTGGAAAAGGTAGCCAGACTTGAAGAAGCAGAAAAGGTGGAAGAAACCATGGAAGCCCAGACTTTGGGAAGTGTGGTACATGAAGTGCTGGAATCCCTTTACCGCCCGTTCGTAAAAAAAATATTGACTCCTGCAGCAATCCAGAAAATGCTGACCCGGGTAGAAACCGTAACCCGGGAGCAGTTCAGGAAAATTTACCCGGGAGGGAACGTCGAGGAAGGTAAAAACCTTTTGTTATACCACGTAGCCAAACGACATGTAATCAATTCCCTAAAAGCAGAAAAGAACCATCTTGAAAAGCTGGAGAAAAAAAACCAACACCTTACCATCCTCTCTCTAGAGGAAAAAATGAGCCACTCCTTAGATATCCCCGGTGAGCAGGGCGGGCAGGTGAACATATCAGGAAAAGCCGACCGCATTGACCGGGTTGGTGACATCATCAGGGTGATTGATTACAAAACAGGACAGACAAAACCGGTTGAGCTGAGCTTTAAGGAATGGGATGAGCCTTTTTCGAAGGGAGAAAAAGGGAAAAGCTTTCAATTGCTGGTTTATGCATGGCTTTACCACCGCGAAAACCCCGATGCAGAAAATGTAGAGCCCGGTATCCTTTCCATGCGCAGCCTTGGCATGGGATCACAAACCCTTGTTTTTCCCGAAGGAAAGGGGTCTCTGAGAAAAGAGCATATCGGGGATTTTGAAAAAGGATTAAAAACCTTTATCGGGGGAATCATGGACCCGGAAGTTCCCTTTTCCCGCACGGAAGATGAAAACAACTGTCGGTGGTGTACCTTTAACAGTTTATGCCGCAGATTCTGAATCCGGAAAACCGCAGGTATTAAATAACCTTTTTGCTTTCACTTATGGCTTTATCCAGCCCATCGGGATTCTTTCCCCCGGCTGTGGCAAAAAACGGCTGACCCCCACCCCCGCCTTGTATGTGTTTGGCGAGTTCCCTGACAAGGTTTCCTGCATGAAGCCCTTTTTCCTTTACCAGGTTTTCGGCTATCATGACGGTAATCCCTGGTTTTCCATCCTGAACATGGCCAATAACAAGAAACAGGTCCTTAACCTTGTTTTTTAATTCAAAAGCCAGGTTTTTGGCAGTTTTGGCATCCATTTCCTGCCGGGTACCAATATAATTAACCCCTTTTATGTTTTCAGCTTTCCCGGCCAAATCTTCGACCAGTTGCTTCGCCTTTAGTTTTTCCAGGCTTTCTGCTTTCTTTTTCAGGGTTTCATTTTGCTCCAGGATCTGTTCAAGGGCGCGGATGCTGTCTTTGGGGTTTTTCATCCGGGCTTTGAGGGCCTCCAGTTCGTGAATCTTTTCATTGACAAACTCCTCGGCTTTTTTCCCGGTAATGGCTTCAACCCTTCTGATGCCTGCGGCGATGGCTCCTTCAGAAACAATTTTAAACAGGCCGATTCGGCCGGTTGCACTCACATGGGTTCCCCCGCAAAGCTCAGCAGAATAATCTTTGTCAAAAGCCACCACCCTTACCTTATCCCCGTATTTCTCGCCAAAGAGGGCCACGGCCCCCATTTCCCGGGCATCTTCCATGGTCATGTCGCGGTGCTCTTCCATGGAAATGTTTTCCCGGACCTTTTCGTTAACCAAAAATTCAACGGCTTCAATTTCATCCTGGGACATTTTGCTGAAATGGGAAAAGTCAAAACGCAACCTCTCTTCATTTACCAGAGAGCCCTTCTGTTGCACATGACCACCAAGCACCTCTTTAAGGGCCGAATGGAAAAGGTGGGTAGCGGTATGGTTGTTTTCGGTGAGCAAACGTTTTTTCTTATCCACCCGGGCAGTAACTTTTTGCGGCCATTCTTTGGGGATGGATTTGGTTACATGCACGGTAAGGTTATTTTCCTTAAGGGTATCAATTACCGGTATGGATTCATTCCCGGCGATTATCACACCCCGGTCTCCAACCTGCCCGCCGGCCTCTGCATAAAAAGGGGTTTGGTCGAGCACCACCTGGTAATAGGTTTTTCCCTTGCTGGTCACTTTTCGGTATTTTACAACCGACACCTCTGCCTCCAGGCTTTCGTAACCCAGAAAGCGGGTCTCCTCCCCTCCTTTCTGCA